>NZ_VFUR01000009.1:0-270405 GCF_006441095.1 Mesorhizobium sp. B2-5-4
TGCGTGTCGCTGGTGTCGACATCGCTGAAGGTGACCTGGCCGGTCGCCTTCTGCGCCGAGCCTGGAAGGCCATCGCCCTCCGAGACATTGCCCGACTGCGGATCGGAGGTGATCTCCGGCGCATCGTTGGTGCCGACGATGTCGATCGTCACCACCTGGGTGGCGAGGCCGCCATTGTGGTCGTCGACCTGCACCGTGAAGCTGTCGGCCAGATGCTCGCCGGCGGCGAGCGCATCGACCGCGCCGCTGTCGCTGACAGTATAGTGCCAGGTGCCGTCGGCATCGACACTGGCCGTGCCATGGCTGGCGGCGGCGCTCACCGACAGCGTGTGCGTGTCGCTGGTGTCGACATCGCTGAAGGTGACGGTGCCCGATGAGGTGCGGGCGGCGGCGTTGTCATCGCCTTCCGAAACCGTGCCGTCGTCATGCGCCGTGATGGTCGGCTTGTCGTTGGTGCCGGTGATGGTGATGACGACATCGCGGGTGACGACACCGCCATGCTGGTCGTCGAGCGTGAGGGTATAAGTTTCGTGCACGACCTGGCCGGCCGCGAGCTTGTCGAGGGCCGAATCCGCAGCAGTGAAGGTCCAGGTGACCAAGCCGCCGGAGCCCGTGCCGGTGGTATCGATGGTCTTGACTGCGTTGAGCGAGCCGAGCTGGCCGCTATAATCGGTGCCCTTGAACACCGCCGAGATCAGATGCACGTCGGTGAAGTCGACATCGCCGAAGGCGATGGTGCCGGCCGCGGTCTCGGTGGGCGTGTGGGCATCCTCAGTGACGGCGCCGACAAGCGTGGCAGCGCCAATCACCGGCTTGTCGTTGGTGCCGGTGAACTGAATAGTGGTCGTAGCCCAGCTCAGCGTGCCGTTGCCGAGTTGAATGGCGTAAGTTAGCTTGTCGGTAAGAACCTGGCCCTGCGCGAGTGACTGCAACAGCGTGTTGATATCGGCGGTGTTGTAGTGAATCGTGCCATCGCTGGCTATCCAGATCTTGGCGCCCAAGAGGCTTGTGTCGGTTGTTCCGAGGGCTCCCCCACCATCGGTGGAATATGTCGCGTCACGTGTGAGCAGATCTGCCGGTGCATATGTCTTCGTTGTGGTGGACGCACTGTCTGCGTTATCGATGGAGTAGAGCTGTTTGGCTGCGCCTCCCAGATCATTCGCCAAAACGTTCAGGACAAGGACCCCCGTTGCATCTTCCGAATAGAGGAAGGTGTCGTCCTTTGCCTGCGGTGTATTGGAGAATGACGTCGTGGTGCCGCCCGCACCGGTGACCTGAGTAGCCATTTTCAACCCCTGTTTCTGTAGCAGACGCCCCAACGCCTGTTTGTTGATAGTCCTGTACGACCACGCTCTGTCCGAGCATCGATCCCAAAGTCGCCACGCAGCTGGGTCGGAAGCGAGTGCGGCGCACCATCAGCGAGCGCGCCGACAAGAAGTGCCGGCTGGAGCTAGCGGATGATGATCGCATGATGGCGGCTGCGACGGCGTTGTCGCAGCGCTACGTCTCCCAACCCAATTGCATCGTCTAAATCGCCGGTTTCCGATCAAGAGATTTTAGACGGTGCTTATATTAGGAGATTATTAACCCTATGACACTGGAAACGTCAACGTCGTAGTTGCAAAACAGTTAATAGTTAAATGTTGAAGCAAAGCCACGGCGGCGGAAGCTGCGCCCCTCGTTGAGAAAGCGCATCAAGAACGTGTGACGCCTGTCCTATCAGCAACAATCACCACTCGCACCCAAGCAGCTACAAGAAGGCCGAGCGAGAGAACTGACATTCTCACCGACGCCATGGAGGTGAGTTTAGGCTCTCTCTCAGCGTCTGCAGGAACCCGTTCGTCCGACCGCTGCGTCCTTGGCGGGCATGAAGCAGTGCAGCCACGTGAGTCGGCGGCGACGACCAGCGCCGGGAGCATAGCCCGCAATCTCCCTGCGCCAGATCATCAACCACATTCCACTCGCTTCGCACCATGACTATACGATGGCGATCAGCGGGCGCCGCCCTTTAGCTGCGACAACTATAAGCTCCGTCCGGCTTCCTTACGCGGCGCCGGCCTGAACGCCCTCCTGTTCGAGGTGAAATGCGCACCCTAGACAACTTAAAGGCAGAGACAATTGCAGTTTGGCCTACTGCGTTTGATCCAGCATAGCTGCAGAAAGCTGTACGTTGCTTCGATGCTGGTTCCCGGTTAGCGGATGGTGCGGAGCCCGCCCGCATCCTCGGCTGCCTATCCGAGAGTTTGACTGGCGAGAGCATAGGTTGCCGGTGCATCATCGACCACAAAATCGGCGAGGCGTTTGCCCATCGACATGGTCAGCACCGTGTCGAAGACCGGCATTCCGCTGTGCGCCAGAAAGGCGGCGAATTCGCCGCTTCCCATATGCGTGTCCACCCGAAGGAAACTGCCCGAATGATCGGCGATGTGCGGCCGGACCACTGCGATGGCATCGGTATCTCGCTCAGCTAGGACCGGACCGATGACATGGCCGCGGCCGAAGGGCCGGCAGAGAGCGAAGGCCTTGAGCGCCCCGTCGCCGAAGAGCCCGTAGCCAACAGATTGTTCGAACAGCTTTTCGACAAGTGCCCCTCTATGCACCCCGAAACCGACCGCATCGAGTGCGATGATCGCCGGCAAGTGCTCGGCCAGCAGCCGACGCACCTCGCCACACTCCCTGTCTATTCCGGCCGCCGTGGCGGCGCGGGCAATGCCATGGCAGTGGTAGACGGTCTTCTCCGGCCTGAAGTCGAGCGAAAGATAGAGCCGCTTTGCCGCCCGGGTCGCATTGAGGCGCAAGTCGCGCCCGACCACGTTGTCGAAGACCCGCTTCATCAGCCACTGACCGGCTCCCAGCGTCTGTAGCCGCGGCGAGGTGATGACCATCCCTACCGTCGCGAAATCGTGGCCATGCGGGAACCACATGGCTGAGCCGAGCACCCGGCCGATCTCGTCGAGCGCAACGATCCCCCGTCCCGATTCGCGCAGGAATTGCCAGTCCTCGGCGCGATGCGGCCATCCGACGGATAGAGAGTGCGCGTGCAACCGGTCGAGTTCGACGCCTTCGATGTCGCCGATCCGCATCGAGAAGGCATCGATTTTCAAGCTTCCGGACGGCTTCAATTCCATGCCTCTGAAACATTGCCGATATGGAGAGGTCCCACAACGGCCTACCCTTCCCCTGCCGACGCTAACCAATCGGATCAATATGATCTGTTCGAAAGCCCGGCGCCAACGCAAGATTCAACTGAAACACTTCCGCTTTCGGCACGCAATCGCGAAGGAACGCTGACATTCTCGACCGTATCGGCCCGACGAACCGGAATGCCAAATGCCCAAACCCCAAAATACCTTGAGGTCTGGAATGGACGTCTTCGACATCCTCGGCCGTCTCGTCGCCTTTCCATCCGTGGCCGGCAAGCCGAACGGGGACATTGCCGGCTGGATCGAGGCCTATCTGGCGGAACAGGGAGCGAAGGTCACCTTGCTCCCGGGGCCGGAAAGCGACCGCTCCAATCTCTTTGCCACGATCGGCCCCGTAGATGTCCCCGGCTATATCCTCTCGGGCCACATGGACGTCGTTCCCGCTGGCGAGCCGCAGTGGAGTTCATCCCCTTTCGTGCTGCGTCCGGACGGCGAACGCCTCTACGGACGCGGCACCACGGATATGAAGGGCTTTCTTGCCGCTGCGCTGGCGGCGGTGCCTGCCCTGTCGCGGCTGCGCCTTGCGAGGCCGATCCACCTCGCCTTCTCCTACGACGAGGAGATTGGGTGCCGCGGCGTGCCGCATCTCATCGCCCGGCTTCCCGACCTTTGCGCAAAACCGCTCGGCGTCATCGTCGGCGAGCCGAGCTGCATGCGCGCCGTGCGCGGCCACAAGGGCAAGGCGGCCGCCCGCGTCACCATCAAGGGACGCTCCGGCCATTCCTCGCGGCCCGATCTCGGACTCAATGCCATCCATGCGATGTCCGAGGCGCTGAGCGCGGCTGTCAGCGAAGCCGAGCGACTGACGCACGGCCCGTTCGATCCAACCTTCGAGCCGCCCTACTCCTCGCTGCAGGCGGGTGTGGTGGCGGGTGGACATCAGGTCAACATCATTCCCGACACCTGCACGCTGGACCTGGAGGCGCGCGCCATACCTGGCGTCGATCCGGCGCGCCTGCTCGCGCCGGTCAAGGCGCGGGCCCAGGCCCTTGCCGCGAAGGGGTATCTTGTCGAGTGGACGCCGATGAGCGCCTATCCGGCACTGTCTTTGTCACAAGATTCAGGCTTGGTGGCTTTGCTGAGCCACCTGACCGGCGAAGCACCGCTCGCCGCCGTCAGCTATGGTACCGAGGCTGGGCTCTACCAAGCCGCCGGCATGGATGCGATCATCTGCGGTCCTGGCGATATCGGCCGCGCCCACAAGCCGGACGAGTATATTCTCGCCAGCGAACTCACTGCCTGCCAGCTTATGATCGAAGCGCTGGCTGTGCATTGCGCCGCCTGAAGGGGAACCGGATGACATTCCTGTTCAATTCCGATGCGCGGCGCGGCGCGATCTTTGCCGAAGCCTTCGCCAAGGAACTGCCCGACCTCCCTTTCGCGATGAATGCCGCGACGGTCGATGCCGACGCGGTGCGTTATCTCATCACCTGGACGGTGCCGGATAATCTCGCCCGCTACCGGAACCTGGAGCTCCTGTTCTCCCTTGGTGCCGGCGTCGACCAGTTTCGCTTCGATGCGGTGCCCGCGACGGTGAAGATCGTGCGCATGGTCGAGGAAGGCATCGTGCGCATGATGCAGGAGTACGTATCGCTGGCCGTACTTGCGCTGCACCGCAACCTGCCCGCCTATCTGGCGCGGCAGCGGGCCGGTCAATGGCTGGATATCCCGCAGATCCAGGCCGCCTCGCGCCGGATCGGCGTGCTCGGTCTCGGGCAGCTCGGTCAGGCGGTCCTCGACCGGCTGAAACCCTTCGGCTTCCCGCTCGCCGGCTGGAGCCGTTCGCCGCGTCAGATCGACGGCGTGACCTGCCACCATGGCGAGGTTGGGCTGGAGACGATGCTGGCGGCCAGCGACATATTGATCTGCCTGCTGCCGCTGACCGAAGACACGCGCGGATTTCTCGATGCCGATCTGTTCGTCAAATTACCGGAGGGCGCGGCTCTCGTTCACACAGGCCGAGGGCCGCAGCTCGACCATCAGGCGCTTGTCGCCGCGCTCGAGAGCGGCCACCTTTCGGCGGCGATAATCGACGTGACCGATCCCGAACCGCTGCCCGCGAACCATCCGTTCTGGTCGCATCCGAAGATCATCCTCACCCCGCATGTCGCGAGCGTCACCCAGCCGGAGACCGCGGCACGCGCCGTTATCGACAACATCCGGCGCCACCGTGCCGGCCTTGAGCCGATCGGGCTCGTCGACCGGTCGCGCGGCTATTGAAGTCCAACCAGAAAGGCCATCCCTTGTCCCTGCTCAAGACCGTCGATACCAACCCAACCTTTTCGCCGCGCGAATCCAGGGCGCTGCCAGAGCGGCTGATCGCCGGCGACCCTGCCTTCAAGACCTGGGCGCAGGATGTCGCCAAGGGCGATCTCGTCCGTACCGGCGTCTGGGAGGCGACGCCGGGTGAGACGCGCTCGATCAAGGGGGAGACTTTCGAGTTCTGCCACATTCTCTCCGGCGTGATCGAGATCATACCGGACGCCGGCGAGAGGGTGACCTACCGCGCCGGCGACAGCTTCGTCATGAAGCCCGGCTTCACCGGCGTCTGGAAAACCATCGAAACGGTGCGCAAGATCTACGTGACCGTCGGATAGCGAGGCACGTCCCCGCGCGAAAGATTTTGCCGTCCCTCATCCCTGGCACGCAACATTCGTCGGTGGCGGAACGCCGAACAGCGCATGCTGCGTGGCGCCACGCGCTAGGCTCCATCCGGTGCCGCAGAGTGGTTGTCGATGAGCCTGAGCTTCGATCCCGATACAATTCCCCTCCCCGTCGGCCATTTCATTGGCGGGGAACTGATCCCGGCCGGGGGCGGGATCGAGATGCGTCGCCCGTCGGACGGCAAATCCTATACGGACTGCCCCGTAGCCGGCCCTGACTTGATCGACCGAGCGGTGGACAGTGCAAAGGCTGCGCTGACGGCCAGCAACTGGGGCGGCGTCCGGCCACGCGAGCGCACCAGGGCACTCCAGGCCTGGGCCGATCTGATCGAAGCGGAAGCGGCAACGCTGGCCAGGATAGAGGCACTGAGCTCGACCCGACCCGTCGGCCAGCTTGTCGCTGGCGATATCGCGATCACCGCCGAGCAGATCCGCTTCTTCGCCGAGTTCGCCGACAAGGAAGGCAGCGAGCTCGTGCCGACCGACGATGCCAGTCTCGGCATGATCATGAGCGAGCCCTATGGCGTGGTCGGCGCGATCACGCCCTGGAACTTTCCCATCTCGATGGCCGGATGGAAGCTCGGTCCGGCACTGGCCGCTGGCAACGCGGTTGTCCTGAAACCGTCCGAGATGACGCCCTTTTCGGCAGTCTACATGGCTCAACTCGCCGTCAGGGCGGGTCTGCCGGCGGGACTCATAAACGTCGTGCTCGGCGACGGTCCAACGACCGGCACGGCACTGACCGGCCATCGCGACATCGCCAAGATCTCCTTCACCGGCTCGACCCGCGCCGGGTCGGCCATTATGGAGAATATCGCCCGCACCGGCGTCAAGCCAATGACGCTTGAACTCGGCGGCAAGAGCCCGCAGCTCGTCTTTGCCGATGCCGATCTCGACAAGGCGGCGGCAGCGATCGCCGGCAGCGTCACCTTCAACGCCGGCCAAGCTTGCGTCGCCGGCACGCGCCTGATCGCCGAGAAGAGCGTGGCCGACAGGCTGACGGCCGCGATCCTGCAACGGATGAAGATGGTGCGGCCGGGCCCTACCTGGGACGACGCGACGCAGTATTCGCCAATCATTTCGGAACGGCAGCGGGCGCGTGTCGACGGCATCGTGCAGGCTGCGGTCGAAGCCGGCGGCGTATGCCTGACCGGCGGCGGCGTCATGGACAGCCCCGGCTATTTCTACCAGCCGACGCTGATCGCTGACGTAGACAAGGCCAATCCCGCGATCGTTGAGGAAATCTTCGGCCCGGTCCTGACCGTCCAGACCTTCGAAACCGAGGAAGAAGCGCTGGCGCTGGCCAGCCATCCGATCTATGGGCTGGCTTCCGGCCTGTTCACGTCAGACCTGTCCCGCACCATCCGCTTCGCTCGCAAGCTTGAGGCGGGCACCGTCTGGGTCAACCGTTACAGCCGCTCGCGCGACCATATCCTGCCAACCGGGGGCTACAAGCGCTCCGGCATCGGCAAGGACCTCGGCCGCGAAGCCTACCTCGCCAATCGCAGGACCAAGAGCGTCCTGATCAGCCTCTAGAGAGATGCCGATGAAGTCCTATTCGATCGCCCTGATCCCCGGTGATGGCATCGGCCGCGATGTGACCGCGGCCGCCTGGTCCGTGCTGCAGACGGCGGCCAATCACGCCGGCTTTGCCCTGGCCGAAACCGAATTCCCCTGGTCCTGCAAATTCTACAAGGACACCGGCCGCATGATGCCGGACAACGGCATCGAAACCCTGCGCGGCTTTGACGCCATCCTTCTCGGCGCCGTCGGCTGGCCGGTGGAGGTGCCAGATTCCGTCTCGCTGCACGGCCTGTTGCTGCCGATCCGCAAGGCATTCGTGCAATACGCCAACATCCGGCCGCACCGCCTGCTGCCGGGCGTCACGGGACCGCTGCGGGCCGAAAGCTTCGACATATTGTGCATCCGCGAGAACACCGAAGGCGAATATTCGGGCGCCGGTGGGCGCGTGCATCAAGGCACGCTGGACGAGGTGGCGGTGGAGACCTCGATCTTCACCCGCGCCGGCGTCGAGCGCATCCTGCGCTTCGGCTTCGAGCAGGCACGGGCGCGGCACGGCAGACTGGCCTCCGTCACCAAGTCCAACGCACAGAAATATTCTATGGTGTTCTGGGACGAGATCACGCGAAAGCTGGCAGCGGACTATCCTGATGTCACTGTCACTAGGTATCACGTCGACGCGCTCGCCGCGCGTATGATCATGGCGCCCGAGACCCTCGACGTGGTCGTCGCCTCGAACCTGTTCGGCGACATACTGACCGACATCGGCGCGGCGATCCAGGGCGGGCTCGGCTACGCCGCCTCCGCCAACATCAATCCTGACCGTTCGGCGCCGTCGATGTTCGAGCCGGTGCACGGCTCGGCGCCCGACATCGCGCATCTCGGTATCGCCAACCCGATCGCTACCATCTGGTCCGGCGCGATGATGCTCGAACATCTCGGCGAAACAGCCGCCGCCGGTCGAGTTATGAAAGCCATCGAAGCGACTACCGCGCGCGGCATTGGCACCATTCCCGGCAAGGATCGAACGGAGACCATCACGGCCGCCGTCAACGCCGCTCTCACCTGATTGCAAGGTCGTTTCCGATGAAAAGCCTGAACGATAAAAGTCTGTTTCGCGAAGCCGGCCTGATCGGCGGCAAGTGGGTTGCTGCCGGCTCCTGCAAGACGGTCGATGTACTCGACCCGGCGACCCAGTCGGCAATCGGCACAGTGCCCGACATGGCCGGTCCGGAGACCCATGCAGCGATAGAGGCCGCCGCATCCGCCTATGTGGATTGGAGGAAGAAGACCAACGCCGAGCGCGCCGGCCTGCTAGAGGCCTGGCATGGGCTGATGCTTGCGCATCTGGACGATCTCGCGCTGATCCTGACGACCGAACAGGGCAAGCCGCTGGACGAGGCCAAGGGCGAGATCCGCTACGGAGCCTCCTTCGTAAAATGGTTCGCGGAAGAAGCGCGCCGCATCAACGGCCATACCATCCCCTCGCCGACCCCAGACCGCCGCATCATCGTGCTGAAGGAACCGGTAGGCGTTTGCGGCATCATCACGCCGTGGAACTTTCCCAACGCAATGATCACCCGCAAGGTCGCGCCGGCGCTGGCCGCAGGCTGCACCGTGGTCATCAAGCCATCCGAGTTCACGCCCTATTCGGCGCTGGCCCTCGGCCTGCTCGCCGAACGGGCGGGCATCCCTGCCGGCGTCATCAACATCGTCACCGGCATGCCAGCGGAAATCGGCAACGAAATCATGGGCAATGAGACGGTGCGCAAGATCTCCTTCACCGGCTCGACACGGGTCGGCTCGCTGCTGATGCGCGGGGCCGCCGACAGCGTGAAGCGACTCAGCCTCGAACTCGGAGGCAACGCCCCCTTCATCGTCTTCGACGACGCCGATCTCGACCTAGCCATCGAGGGCACGCTGGTCTCGAAGTTCCGCAACGGCGGCCAGACGTGCGTCTGCGCCAACCGCATCCTCGTCCAGACCGGGGTCTACGAGACCTTCGCCGCGAAGCTCTCCGCCCGCGTCAACGCCATGACGGTGGGGCCGGGCACACAGCCCGGCGTCGTCATCGGACCGATGATCAACATGGCGGCGGTCGAGAAAATCAACCGCCACGTCGCGGACGCGCTCGCCAAGGGTGCTGCGATCGTCACCGAGAAGCAGGCCCTACCGAAAGGATCTCAGTATGTCGCGCCGCTCGTGCTGACGGGCGCCACAAAGGACATGCAGCTTGCCGGCGAGGAAACGTTCGGCCCAGTCGCGCCGCTTTTCCGCTTCGAGACGGAAGAGGAAGCGATCGCGCTGGCCAACGGCACACCCTACGGACTTGCCTCCTACTTCTACACCGAGAATTTGAAACGCGCCTGGCGCGTCGGCGAGGCGTTGGAGTTCGGCATGGTGGGCTTGAACACAGGCTCGGTCTCGATGGAGGTGGCACCCTTCGGCGGCGTCAAGCAGTCCGGCCTCGGCCGCGAAGGCGCGCAGGCCGGCATCGAGGAATATCTCGAGCTGAAAAGCTTCCATATGGGCGGGCTGGGCTAAACCCCATCCGCCGGATCAGTGATCACTGGATCCGGTCGAGCGCCTTGTAGTAGAGGCCGACCATCGGCAGGAACCACGGCTTGCCTGAATAGCCTGGAATGGCAGGCCACTCGAGCCCCTTCAGCGGATTGCGGTCCTCGCGGCCAAGCATGGCATCGGCCAGGATCATGCCGAGCTGGGTGGAAAGCTGCGCGCCATGACCGGAATAGCCCATCGCGTACCACACCCCGTCATGGTAGCCGGCGCGCGGGAAACGGTCCTTGGTCATGTCGACCAGCCCGCCCCAGCAATAGTCGATCTCGACCCTGGCGAGCTGCGGGAAGATGGCCGCCAGGCTTGCCCGCAATATCTGACCGCTCCTGGCGTCGGAGCGCTGGTCCGACGTCGCCGAGAAGCGTGCGCGGCCGCCGAAGATCAACCGGTTGTCGGGCGAAAGCCGGAAGTAGTTGCCGATGTTCATCGAGTTCACGCATGTCCGGTTGCCCGGCATGGTCGCGGCGATCTCGGTGTCGCTCAAGGGCCGCGTGGCGATGATGAAGCTGCCGACCGAAATGATCCTGCGGCGGAAATAGCCGAAATTCGGCGTCGTATAGGCACCGGTCGCCACCAGCACGGCGTCGGCGCTGATGCGACCCCGCGACGTGGTCAACTCATGCCGCTTGCCGGCCTGCTTGTGATCGGTCACCGCAGCGTTCTCGTGGATAACGGCGCCGTGGCGCGCGGCTGCCGTGGCGAGACCCGCCACATAGCGGCCCATATGCATCATGGCGCTCTTCTTCGACAGCATCGCGCCATGGAAAGGCGAGCCGATCTCCGATTTGAGATCGGCCGCTGACAGCAGCGCCGTATCCGGATCCACCTCGGAATGGATCGCTTCGAAGTTGCGGGCGATCGAACCAAAATGCTGCGGCTTAGAGGCTAGCTTCAGCTTGCCGGCGCGGCGGAAGTTGCAATCAATGCCTTCCTCGGCGACCAGCGCCTCGATGGTGTCGACGGACTCGTCCAGCGCCCGGTAGATCGCGATCGCGCGTTCCTTTCCGAGTTCCGCCTTGGCCGAGAGGTAGCTGTGGGCAAGTCCATTGTTTAGATGTCCGCCATTGCGCCCGGATGCACCCCAGCCCACGCGCTCCGCTTCCACCACCACCACCTTGGCGCCGGCCTTCGCCAATTGGCGGGCGGCGGCGAGTCCGGTGAAGCCGCCGCCGACGATGGCGGCATCGTAGTGACCCTCGACCGGGCCTTGCGCCGCGCCGGCAAAGACGGGGGCAGTGTCGTGCCAGTAGGAGACCAGCTTCATCGGCAATCCGCCTGTTTTAGAGACCGACCACGCCTGGAAGGCCTGAAATATCCGGTATCTCGACATAGCCATAATAGGGGTTGGCTGGTTCGTGGCCGCGGTTGACCCAGACCTTGTTCTTGATGCCGAGATCGTGCGCCGACATCAGGTCGTAGCGGAACGAGGACGAGCAGTGAAGGATATCCTCCGGGCCGCAGCCCAACATGTCGAGCATGTACTCGAAGGCTTTGAAGCGGGGCTTATAGGCCTGCGCCTGCTCGGCCGTATACACGGCATGGAAGGGCGCGCCGAGCTTTTCGACATTGGACATGATCTGCGCGTTCATCGCGTTGGACAGGATGACCAGCGGAATTTCCTTGGCGACCTTCGCCAAGCCCGCGGGGACATCGGCGTGAGGTCCCCATGTCGGCACGCGCTCATAGACCATCCTGGCGTCGTCCGGGCTGAAGGCGACGCCGTTGCGCTTGCAAGCGCGCTCGAGCGCATTGTGGACGACGTCGGCATAAGGTTTCCAGTCGCCCAGAATTTCATCCAGCCGGTACGCCGCGAAATTCTTAATGAACTCCTGCATGCGCGGCTCGTCGAGCCGGCTGCCGTAGAGATCGCGCGCCGCTTCCGCCATCTGGAAAAAGGTCAACGTGCCGTAGCAGTCGAAGGTGATGTATTTGGGCCTGAAGGAAGCCATGTCCGTCGATCTCCGGTGGAAGCACATCCGCGCTGGGATGTATTTCATCATAGAGCGGCACGCGGCGACCCACCTGACCGAAATAGGCCTTCTGAAAGCAGAAAGTTCCGTATCCGCCATCCGGTTTGGCACGCTGTGGCATCTGGCGTGCCGATTGCGGCGCCGCGCACGGCGTGAGGCGCCCCCGCCGTGGATGACGCCAGCACAAGATGCGGCGCACCGCTTACGCTACGGCGAAAGATACTGTCGAAGCCAAAGCCTTCAGATGATCTGCGGCGAGCCGATGGTCGAAACTTGTCGTCAGACGGAAGGATGCCTCATGCCGCAGGGCGACATCGAACTCCGGGCCTTCGGGCCCGACCATATCGAGGGAGCCGTAGTGCTTTCTCGCCAGGAGAATTGGCCACATCGCCCGCAGGACTGGCAGATGGCCCTGCAGCTCTCGAACGGCGCGGTTGCGCTCGACGATCAGGGCCGCGTCACCGGAACTATCCTGGTAACGCCCTACGGCGCAGATTGCGCCATGATCAACATGGTGATCGTCGACAGGACTGTGCGCGGCAAGGGGCTTGGGCGCCGGCTCATGGATCGGGCCTTCGCCCTTGCCGGTGACCGTCCGCTGCGGCTCGTCGCCACAGCGGACGGCATGCCTCTTTATGAAAAGCTCGGCTTTGTGCCGTCCGGTACGATCCGGCAACATCAAGGTAGCGTTGCCAAGCTTGGTGCGCAAGGCGACGTGGAAGCTGCGGACGCCGCCGATCTCCGGGAAATCAAGGCGCTGGACCGCGACGCCTATGGCGCCGACCGTGGAGCTCTAATCGATGCGCTGGCCGAGCGCGGCCAATTCGCCGTCATCCGCCGCGACGGCGCCATCGGGGCCTATGCCGCGATCCGGCCGTTCGGACGCGGCGAGGTGATTGGTCCAGTCATCGCGGGAAGTATCGATGAGGCAAAGGCCCTGATCGGCTTCTTCGCCGCCGCGCGCGCCGGTGCCTTCCTGCGCGTGGATACCGACAGCGGAACCGGCATCGCCGGCTGGCTCGAGGAAATCGGCCTTACCCATGTCGGCGGCGGCGTAGCCATGGACCGTCCGCCCAAGACGGTCGCGGAACAGGCCAGGCCAAAAGTTTACGCCCTCGCCAACCAAGCGCTAGGATAGTCGGAGAACAACAATGCTCGCCAATTCCCTGATCGAACTCGATCGCGCCCATCTCATCCACCCAGTCTCTTCATACCGTGGTCATGAGGCGCACGGCGTGCGCGTGTTGAAATCGGCGAAGGGCGCGACCGTGACCGATGCGTCCGGCCGGCAACTTCTCGACGGTTTCGCGGGGCTGTGGTGTGTCAATGCCGGCTACGGCCATGACAGCATCGTCGAGGCGGCCGCCCGGCAGATGCGAGAGCTTCCCTACGCCACCGCCTATTTCGGCCTCGGCTCTGAACCGGCGATCCGCCTCGCCTCGGAACTGGCCGAGCGCGCGCCCGGGGATCTGAACCACGTCTATTTTACTCTTGGTGGATCGGACGCGGTCGACAGCACGATCCGGTTCGTCCGCTACTACTGGAATGCCAGGGCCGAGCCAAAACGCGATCAGTTCATTTCCATCGAGCAGGGTTATCACGGCTCGTCGGTGGTTGGCGCGGGCCTGACCGCCCTGCCCGCCTTTCACGCCGGTTTCGGCATTCCCTTTGAGTGGCAGCACAAGATCCCCTCCCCCTATCCATACCGCAACCCGGTCGGCGAGGACGGCAAAGCGATCATCGCCGCATCGCTCGCCACGCTGAAGGCCAAGATCGAGGAGATCGGGCCGGAGCGGGTCGCCGCCTTCTATGCCGAGCCGATCCAGGGCTCGGGTGGCGTCATCGTTCCACCGAAAGGCTGGATCAAGGCGATACGCGAACTCTGCCGGGAGTACGGCATCCTGTTCATCGCCGATGAGGTGATCACCGGTTTCGGCCGCACGGGGCCCTTGTTCGCCTGCACCGATGAGGACATCGTTCCCGATTTCATGACGACGGCGAAGGGTCTGACCTCGGGCTATGTTCCCATGGGCGCCGTCTTCATGGCCGATCATGTCTACGACGTCATCGCCGATGGCGCGGGCGCCTCGGCCGTCGGTCACGGCTACACTTATTCCGCCCATCCCGTCAGCGCCGCCGTCGCGCTCGAGGTGCTGAAGCTCTACGAAGACGGCCTTCTGGAGAATGGCATCAACGCCGGCGCCCGCCTGATGGCAGGACTGGCAAGCCTGAGCGGCCACCCCCTCGTCGGCGACGTGCGCGGCCGCGGCATGCTTGCAGCGGTCGAACTGGTGACTGACAAGCAGAAGAAAACACCGCTTCCCGCGTCGGCCATGCCGGCGCGGCGGGTCTTCGACAGGGCGTGGGACAATGGCCTCATCATCCGTGCCTTCGCGCATGGGGTCCTCGGCTATGCGCCGCCGCTGTGCTGTACCGACAGCGATATCGATGCGATCATCGAGCGCACGCGCCGGACGCTCGACCAGACGCTGGACGATCCCGATGTCCGCCAGGCCCTGGCATGACGGCAGACGAATACCCTGTGTTTCGAAATAGCGCCGGGGCAGACCATTTCGCAATTTTGTGCCGCCTCCTCACGCCTTTTCGGCGAATCCAGCGCGGGGGAAGTGCCAGACTGCTGAGAAGACAAGGCCAGAAAGCCCGGATTTCCAGGCCTTCAAAAGAGACCGACGCCCCGGACAGCACGGAATTTTGTTCTGTCCAACACGTGCAATTCGGCCGCATGCAGAGGAGACCCAGTCTTGGCCAGGGGCTTTAGCGAGTTCAAATACATGACCTTCGATGTCGTCGGCACGCTGATCGACTTCGAAGGCGGGATCACGACCTGCCTGGCGCAAATTGCCGCCGAGGCCGGCGTTTCGGTCGATGGCGAGGAGGCGCTGGCCCTTTACCGGCAGGCCCGCTACATGCCCGATGCGAGCCTGTTTCCCGACGATCTCGTGCGTGTCTACACGGTCATCGCGCCGCGTCTCGGCCTCCCTCCCGAGGAGAAATACGGTGTGCGCCTGAGGGACTCCGCCCGTGCATGGCAAGGCTTTGCTGACAGCGCGGCGGCATTGGCGGACCTTGCGAAGTCGCACAGATTGATCGCCATGACCAATGCCCGGCGCTGGGCGCTCGATCATTTCGAGAAGCAACTCGGTTCGCCCTTTTTCGCCACCTTCACGGCCGATGATACAGGTACGGAAAAACCGGACCCGGCCTTCTTTCAGAAGGTTTTCGATTTCGTGGCCTCAAGGGACGACAGCAAGGACGACATCCTCCACGTGGCGCAAAGCCAGTACCACGACATCGGCATATCCCGGGCGCTTGGCATGACCAATTGCTGGATCGAGCGCCGGCATGCCCAGAAGGGTTACGGCGGCACGATCGAGCCCGAGCGTTTCACCGCGCCTGACTACCACTTCACGTCAATGGCGGCCCTTGCCGCCGCCGTGCGGGAAAGCCTGAAGGAACGAACCTGAGCCCAAGCCCGGAAAGCCGCAGCAAGACGAGCATCCCGGAAAAACAAACAGAAAGGGGAATGATATGACCGACAAGATAACGAACTGGACCAGCGCAGACGATGCCATGGTCGAGAATGCCATTCGGCGGGGCGCGAGCCGCCGCGAACTCCTCAAGATGCTGCTGGCCGGCGGCGCCGCGATTGCCGCGGGCAGCGTGGTGCTTGGCCGTGCCACCAATGCCGTCGCCGCCACGCCGGTTTCCGGCGGCAGTTTCAAGGCAGCCGGCTGGTCGTCCTCCACCGCCGACACGCTCGACCCGGCAAAGGCGTCGCTGTCGACCGACTATGTCCGCTGCTGCTCGCTCTACAACCGCCTGACCTTCCTCGACAAGGATGGCAAGACGCAGATGGAGTTGGCCGAAAGTTTCGACAGCAAGGACGCCAAGACCTGGACCGTGAAGCTGCGCAAGGGCGTCACCTTCCACGACGGCAAGGACCTCACCGCCGAAGACGTCATCTTCTCGCTGAAGCGCCATCTCGACAAGGCGGTCGGCTCCAAGGTTGCCAAGATCGCCGCGCAGATGACCGGCTTCAAGGCGGTCGACAAATCGACCGTCGAAATCACCCTCGCCGATCCGAATGCCGACCTTCCGACCATCCTGGCATTGCATCACTTCATGATCGTGGCGGATGGCACCACCGACTTCTCAAAGGGCAACGGCACCGGCGCCTTCGTGCTGCAAACGTTCGAACCGGGCGTGCGGTCGGTCGTCTCCAAGAACAAGAACTACTGGAAATCCGGCAAGCCCTACCTGGATTCGTTCGAGTTCATCGCCATCAGCGACGACAGCGCTCGCGTCAACGCCCTGCTTTCCGGTGACGTCAACTTCGCCGCCTCGATCAATCCGCGCGCGATGAAGCTCATCGGCGGCCAGCAGGGCTTCGAACTGTCGAAAACCACCTCGGGCAACTATACAGACCTCAACATCCGGCTCGACATGGATCCGGGCAATAAGGCCGACTTCGTCGCCGGCATGAAATACCTCGTCAACCGCGAGCAGATCGTCAAATCGGCATTGCGCGGCCTCGGCGAAATCGGCAACGACCAGCCTGTCTCGCCGGCGAACATCTTCCACAATGCCGACCTCAAGCCGAAGGCCTTCGACCCGGACAAGGCCAAGTTCCACTTCCAGAAGTCGGGCCTGCTCGGCCAGTCCATCCCCGTGGTCGCCTCCGATGCCGCGACGTCGTCGATCGACATGGCGGTGATCATCCAGGCCGCCGGTGCTGATATCGGCATGAAGCTCGATGTCCAACGCGTCCCGTCCGACGGGTATTGGGACAATTACTGGCTCAAGGCGCCGATCCATTTCGGCAACATCAATCCGCGCCCGACGCCCGACATCCTGTTCTCGCTCCTCTACGCCTCCAACGCGCCCTGGAACGAAAGCCAGTACAAGTCCGAGAAGTTCGACAAGCTGCTCGTCGAGGCGCGCGGCTCGCTGGACCAGGCCAAGCGCAAGGAAATCTACGGCCAGATGCAGACCATGGTCTCCGAGCAGGCCGGCACCATCATCCCGGCCTACATTTCCAACGTGGATGCTCTCTCCAGCAAGGTGAAGGGTTTGGAGGCGAACCCACTCGGTGGCATGATGGGCTACGCAATGGCGGAATATCTCTGGCTCGAAGCCTGAGAGGCGCCTGCCAGGGACCGGACAGCCGGTCCCTGGCACCTATTGCACAACATGGCTTGGCCGAACGCAACCGCAGGAGCTCTTCCATGACGTCTGGGGTTCTAAACCTCGTGCTGAAGCGGCTGGCAATCGCGGTTGTTACACTTCTGATCGTCCTGTTCGCCGTGTTTTTCGCCACCAGCATGCTGCCTGGCGACACCGCGTCGATTCTGCTCGGCCAGGCGGCTACACCCGAAGCCGTCGCCGGCCTGCGCGAGGCCATGCATCTCAACGATCCGGCAATCCTGCGCTTCCTGCGCTGGCTTCTCGGCCTGCTCCACGGCGATCTCGGCACTTCCTATGCCAACGAGATGCCGGTTGCGGCGCTGATCGGCGGGCGCTTCATCAACACCATGGAGCTCGCCGGCATCACCACGCTGCTCTCGGTGCCCCTAGCGCTGACGCTCGGCATCACCGCCGCCATGTTGCGCGGTTCGCTCTATGACCGCACCGTCACCATTCTTGCGATCGGCGTCATCTCGGTACCGGAATTCATGGTCGCGACCCTCGCGGTTTTGCTTTTCGCCGTTTATCTCAAATGGCTGCCGGCGCTGTCCTCGGTCAATGAGGCGCATACGCTGACCGACCTCGTGCGCATCTATGCAATGCCGGTGATCACGCTGTCCTTCGTCATCTCGGCTCAGATGATCCGCATGACCCGCGCCGCGGTGATCGAAACGCTGTCCACGCCTTATGTCGAGATGGCGCTGCTCAAAGGCGCCTCACGCGGCCGCATGGTGCTCAAGCACGCACTTCCCAATGCGCTCGGGCCGATCGTCAACGCGGTTGCGCTGTCGCTGTCCTATCTGGTCGGCGGCGTCATCATCGTGGAGACCATCTTCAATTATCCCGGCATCGCCAAGCTGATGGTCGATGCGGTCGCGACCCGCGACCTGCCGCTGATCCAGAGCTGCGCAATGATCTTCTGCCTCGGCTATCTCCTGCTCATCACCGTCGCCGACATCATCGCCATCATGTCCAACCCAAGGCTGAGGTGACGATGGCACGCGTGGCGGCTTCCCGACGGTCCTTGCTGGGCCACAGCTACAATCTCGTGGGCGTAATCGCCTCGCTGGTCATCCTGGCGTGGACGCTGATCGCCATCTTCGCACCCGCCATCATTCCCCATTCGATCGGCGACATTGTCGACGACGATTATTTCGGCCCGATGCGTCGCGGCCTATGGCTCGGCTCGGACTATCTGGGGCGAGACATGCTCTCGCGGGTGCTGATGGGTGCGCGCTACACCGTCGGCATATCGCTCGCCGCCGTCTGTATCGCCTGCTTTTCTGGCGTCGTGCTGGGGATGATCGCGGCCGTCACCGGCGGCTGGCTCGACACCTGCCTCAGCCGCTTCCTCGACGCCATGAACTCCATTCCAAGCAAGCTGTTCGGCCTTGTGGTGGTAGCCGCGGTCGGCTCGTCGATCCCGGCGCTGATCCTGACGCTCGCCGTCATCTACATACCGGGCGCCTACCGCTTCGCGCGGGCGCTCGCCGTCAACATCAACACCATGGACTTTATGACCGTCGCTCGCGTCCGCGGCGAAAGCACCGCCTATCTCATCGGGTCAGAGATCCTGCCCAATATCATGCGCCCGGTGCTGGCCGACTTCGGCCTGCGCTTCGTCTTCATCTTGCTATTGCTGTCCGGTCTGTCCTTCCTCGGGCTCGGCCTGCAACCGCCGCTCGCCGACTGGGGCGCGCTGGTGCGCGAGAACATAGGCGGCCTGCCCTTCGCGGCTCCCGCCGTCATCGTTCCCTCGCTGGCGATCGCCAGCCTCACCATCAGCGTCAACCTGCTGATCGACAACCTTCCGCAGAAGATCAGGGACAGGGACGCATGACCAATCTCGTCGAGGTCAGGAATCTGCGAATCGAGGCGACGACCGATGCCGGTCGTGTTGTCGAAATCATCAAGGGCGTCAGCCTCGACATCGCCGACGGCGAGATCGTCGCCCTGATCGGCGAGAGCGGCTCCGGCAAGACGACGATCGCGCTCTCGCTGATGGGCCATGCGCGACCTGGCTGCCGGATTACCGACGGCGAGATCAATGTAAACGGCAAGAACATGGCCGCACTTACCGAAAAGCAGCGCGCCAGGTTGCGCGGCACCGATATCGCCTATGTTCCGCAAAGTGCCGCCGCCTCCTTCAACCCCTCGTCCACCATCATGGAGCAGGTGATCGAGGTTACGCGCATCCACGGGCTGATGGCGCCCGAGCAGGCACGAAAGCGCGCGGTCGAGCTGTTCCGGGCGTTGTCGCTGCCGGACCCGGAAGGGCTTGGCGCCCGTTATCCGCACCAGGTTTCAGGAGGGCAGTTGCAGCGGCTGTCGGCGGCGATGGCGCTGATCGGCGATCCCAAGCTGATGATCTTCGACGAGCCGACGACGGCACTCGACGTGACGACGCAGATCGACGTGCTGAAGGCATTCAAGTCGGTCATGCGGGCTGGCGGAATAGCGGGTGTCTATGTTTCCCACGACCTTGCTGTCGTCGCCCAGATCGCCGACCACATCGTGGTGCTGAAGGGCGGCGAAGTGCAGGAGACCGGCACCACGGCCCAGATTCTTTCGGCCCCCCGGCACCCCTATACGCGCGAACTGCTGGCTGCCTTCGAGCCGAAACCGCGGCAAGCACATGCGGACGCGGATGCCGGCGCGAAGCCGTTGCTGCGCATCGACAATGTGACGGCCGGCTATGGCGCGGTGCGGGATGATGGACTGCCGGTCATACGCGCTGTCGATTCCGTCAGCCTGGTCGTCGAGCAGGGGCGCAATCTTGGCGTCATCGGCGAATCCGGCTGCGGAAAATCGACGCTGGCGCGCGTCATCGCCGGCATCCATCCGGCGGCGGCCGGCGACATCGTCTTCGAGGGCAAGCAACTGGAGCGCGCCGCAGGCAAACGCAGCCAGGACCAACTGCGCGAGATGCAGATCGTGTTCCAGTATGCCGATACCGCGCTCAATCCGGCCAAGCCGGTGGAGGACATCATCTCCCGGCCGTTGGCCTTCTATCACGGGCTCGACCGGCAGGCGCGCTCGAAGCGCGTCGACGAACTGCTCGACATGGTTCGCCTGCCAAGGACGCTGCGCTACCGTCGCCCGTCGGAGCTCTCGGGCGGCCAGAAGCAGCGCGTGAACTTCGCGCGCGCCCTGGCGGCCGGACCCAAGCTCATCATCTGCGACGAAATCACCTCGGCGCTGGACACGGTGGTGGCGGCGGCCGTGATCGAACTGCTCAAGGAGCTGCAGAGCGAGCTGGGCCTTTCCTACATTTTTATCAGCCACGACCTCTCCGTCGTCGAAGCAATCTGCGACGAAATCATGGTCATGTACAATGGCGAGCGGGTGGAGCAGATCACGCCCGACGGACTGAAAGCGCCCACCCACCCCTATTCGAAGCTTCTGTTCTCCTCCGTGCCCAAGCTCGATCCGACGTGGCTCGATGGCCTCGTCCGCGACCCCGAACTGGTAAGCCAGTACGGCCATCGCTGATTACAAGGGAAACAGGCTGGGCAGCGGCATGTGTGCTTTGACAATGGGAGACTTCAGCACCACGAAGCTAAAACACTTGTCGATGCCGATATCCATGTCGGTGAGCCGCTCCACGGTCGCCTGATATTCGGCAATCCCACCCGTGACGAATTTCAAGAGGTAGTCGTAACGGGCGGAAACGCGATGGCATTCGACGGCCGCGTCAACCTTATCGACGGCGGCAAGGAAACGCGCGAAGTCGATCTGACGATGATTCTTTAGCGTGACTTCCGTGAAGACGGTGAGCGTCCGTCCCAGCTTTGCGATGTCGATCTGCGCCGAATAGCGCACGATATAGCCTTCAGCCTGCAGCTTCTTTACCCGCATCAGGCATGGGCTGGGGGAGAGACTGACCAGTTCCGCCAGCTCCACATTTGTGATGCGGCCGTTCTTCTGCAGCTCGTACAGAATCTTGATGTCGATCCGATCGAGTTTCATGGGCCTTGTCTACAATTGCGAGCAGAGCCGGTAGGCCTCATAGATCGACGAGTAGATGTCCCTGCTGGCGACCGCGTCTCCTATGCGGTGCAGGACGAACGATCCGGCAGCTTGGGAACCATTGTCCCCGTCCGTTTCCGTTCCCATCATCAGCGCTATGTCGGTGACTCCGTTGTTGACGGAGCTCGCGCGCAATTCCTGGTAGGTATCCTCCATTGGCACGGTGCCGCGCTCGACAATGAGTTGGGCGGCGGTCATTTCCATCTCCGCACCGGTGAGCTCATGCCGGAACGTGGCGGCGATGCCGTTGCCCTGGCGCGCTGCTTTGACCAGGCGCACATCGCTGACGATGCGGATGCCGCGTTCCGAGGCGCGTTTGCGAAAACTCACCCTGTCCGGATAGGGCGTCTCGATCGCCAGCGTGTCGTCCGCCATGGCCAGGCTGACCAGGCGCCCCGGACGGGCAAGATGCAGGGCGCAGGAAACTGCCGCCTGGCGTCCGGTCTCATCGTAGATGAGCACGTCGTCCTTCGCCGGCACGACGCCGGTCAAGACGTCCCAGACGCTGTCGCAATGTTGGGCGCCCTCCAGCCATTCCATGTCCGGAATGCCACCGGTGGCGATGATGACCGTGTCCGGTCTCTCGGCGAGGACGATCGCTGCGTCCGCATAGGTGTTGAGGCGGACTTCGACGCCCAGGCGATCGAGCTCACCGGTACGCCAGTCGACTATGCCGATGAGATCTTTGCGGTCGACGGCAGCGGCCGCGACGAGCACCTGCCCACCAAGTCGCACCCCGGCTTCGAGCAGGCTCACTCTGTGTCCGCGCTCGGCGGCGACCCTTGCCGCTTCCATCCCGCCCGGACCACCGCCGACCACGACCACACGTTTCAGCGTTTCAGCACGCAGGATGGTATGGCTGACGATCGTTTCATGGCCGCTGGCCGGGTTATGGATGCACTGCACCTTCTTGTACAGGCAGTAGGATGCGCCGACACACGGGCGAATGCGTTCTTCTTCGCCGCGCATCACCTTGTTGACGATATGGGGGTCGGCAATATGCGCCCGGGTCATGCCGACCAGATCGACAAGGTTTTCGCGGATCGCGTGGCGGGCCGTGGCCACATCCCTGATGGCCGCCGCGTGGATGACGGGCAGCCTGGTTTCTCGTTTGAACTGCCCAACCAGCGGCAGAAACGGCGCGCTCTTGGTGAACATGCCGGGCATGTTCTGCTCGGCCAGGGACAAATCGGTGTCCATGCGGCCGAATATGCAGTTGAAGAAATCGATATGGCCTGCCCGCTCGAACAGCCTGGCGAAGGCCAGGCATTCCTCGAAATCCGACCCGTCCTCGACCGCCTCGTCGATCACGAACCGGATGCCGACAGCGAAATCGTCGCCCACCGCGCGGCGGATCGCCTCGTGAACCATCAGGCCGAAGCGCGCGCGGTTTTCGAGTGAACCTCCGAAGCCATCCGTGCGTCTGTTGGTTCTGCGCGAGAGGAATTGCCCGATCAGATGGCCGGCGGTGACGGTTTCGACGCCGTCCAGACCGCCGTCCACGCAGCGCCTTGCCGCACTGGCGTAGTCCCTGACGATCCTGTCGATGTCGGCTGCGTCCATCTCCTTCGGAAAATTCCGGTTTCGCGTCTCGCGAACGCGTGACGGCGCTACGGGCGGCAGCCAGTTCCCGGCATAGGCGGTGGCGCGCCGGCCAAGATGCGAAACCTGGCACATGACGACGGCGCCGTGGCGGTGGATGCGCTGCGACAGCGACTGGAGATGAGGCACGACGCGATCGCTCGAAAGGTCCAGCTGACCGCCGCCCCAACTGGAGTCGGGCGAGGTCATGGCCGAGCCGCCCGCCATGGTCATCGCAAGGCCGCCATGCGCTTTCTCCTCATGGTAGCGCTGGTAGCGCTCCAGCGGCAGGCCGCCATCGTCCAGCATCGAGGCATGACTGGTGCTGACGACGCGGTTGCGGAGCATCAGACCCTTGAGCCGAAACGGCTGAAGCAGTGGATCGCTGGATGTGCTGCCTGCTTGAGATCCCGCTACCTTCACGTTCTGCTCCGCCCCATTCATAAGGGTTATAGTTCGCCATTTCCAGGATCGCGGAAAGCTTGAAAATTGTTGGGGTGGTTATACGCTGGGCGTATGGCTGGATTTGCAAAACTCGTTCCTTCCGCGCGCGGACTTCTCGTTTTCGAGGCTGCTGTCCGGCTGGGCAGCTTCACGGCCGCCGCTCGCGAGTTCAACGTCACGCAACCGTCGATCAGCCGCAGCATTGCGCAGCTCGAGGCCGATTTCGGTGTGCCTCTTTTCACGCGGGGTCCAACGGGATTGGCCCCGACTGCAGAAGGACGTGCCCTCCATTCGGCTGTGCGGGAGGGATTTGACGGCATCGCTGAGGTGATCCGGAGGATGAAGCAGAACAGCGCTGCAAAGCCGGTGGTGACCCTTTCACTTTCGAGTTCTCTGGCAACCTATTGGTTCGTTCCCAGGTTAGGGGCATTCAACACGAGATTTCCTGACGTCGACCTGAGGTTCGAACTGATCGCGGGCGTTTTGCGAGGACCAGCCGAGAATGTCGACCTTGCCACGAGAATCCTGGCCGATGACGACACCCACTATCACCACTGGGCATTCTCGCCGGAAGTCATCGTTCCGGTATGCAGCCCATCCTATTTGTCGGCCCACGGTCGGTTGATCCATGCCGGAACCGGGGAAGGTCATGCGCTGCTTCACCTGACCGACGCCAAGGAGCAGTGGCTGGACGCATGGGGCAGTGTGGCGGACCGCAAGACCAGCAGGGCAAAGTGGCTCGAATTCTCGGACTACGCGGTCGTGCTTCAAGCCGCCATGAACGGGGAAGGCGTAGCGCTCGGCTGGCTCAGCAACGTTTCAAGGGCGTTGCTTCAGGGAACCCTTGTCCCGGCCTCGGACAGACAGATCAAGACGGGCCGGATCCATCAGCTGATTGCACCGCGCTCAAGGCCGGTACGGCCTGTCGTCTCCGACATCTGCGGGTGGATGATCGCCGAGATGCAAGCCGAATTGAAAGCGCTGCACCCGATATTGCGGCCGGACACCTTGTAGCGGGCGACAAGCGCAGCGCGCTCGTCGTTGACTACCTCGGAAACAGGCTGGGCAGCGGCATGTGCGCCTTGACGATCGGGGACTTCAGCACCACGAAGCTAAAATACTTGTCGATGCCGATATCCATGTCGGTCAGCCGCTCCATGATTGTCTGGTATTCGGCGATGCCGGAGGTCACGAACTTCATCAAATAGTCGTAGCCACCCGACACAAGATGACATTCGATGACCTGCTCGATCTTGTCCACGACGGCGAGAAAACGTGCGAAGTCCACCTGGCGGTGGTTCTTCAACGTGATCTCGGTGAAGACTGTCAGTGTCTGGCCGAGCTTGCCGATATTGACCTGCGCGGAATAGCCTCCGATATAGCCCTCCGATTGCAGTCTTTTGACCCGCATCAGGCATGGGCTCGGCGACAGATGCACCAGTTCGGCCAATTCCACGTTCGTGATGCGGCCGTTCTTCTGCAGTTCGTGAAGAATCTTGATATCGATCCGATCGAGTTTCACGGGTGGCCTCCGAGGAACCGTGCCGCAGCACAAAATGCTGCCCTGCTGATGACGGTCGACACTATCACAGCCCGCTGGGCTGTCCATCCGAGTGGACGCCGCTTGAAACGCAGGGACTCCCGATTCTAACGCGACTGACGGAATAAAATTCTGCTACGGCTACAAGTGCAGCAGCGGCTGCCTGCGCAACACGCTAGATTGGCGCTTCACGGCAGGGAGAACCATGCGCACGCCGCTGCAGCAAATCGAAACGACTGAGCAACTGCCGCAGTCCGCGGACGCGGTGGTGATCGGCGCCGGCATCGTCGGTGTCTTTACGGCCTATTACTTGGCCCGGCGCGGTCTGAAGGTCGCGCTTGTCGAAAAGGGGCGAGTCGGCGCCGAGCAGTCCAGCAGAAACTGGGGATGGTGCCGCCAGCAGAACCGCGACGCCCGCGAGCTGCCGATGGCAACAAGAAGCTTGGACCTGTGGGACAGCTTTGCGGCGGAGACCGGTGAAGACACCGGCTTCCGGCGCTGCGGCCTGCTTTATCTCAGCAATGACGAGGCGGAACTCGCCGGTTGGGCGCGTTGGCGTGATTTCGCCAAAACCGCTGCAGTTACCACGCACATGCTCGACAGTGCCGAGGCCACAGCGCGGGGCCTCGCCACCGGCCGGACCTGGACAGGCGGCGTCTTCTCGCCGACCGACGGCACCGCCGATCCGTCGCGGGCCGCGCCCGCGGTCGCCCGCGCTATCCTCAAGCTCGGGAGCTCCGTGCACCAGAATTGCGCCGCGCGCGGTATCGAGACCGAGGGCGGGCGCCTGAGCGGCGTGGTCACCGAAAACGGAACGATCCAGACCAAGCTGGCGGTCCTGGCCGGCGGCGCGTGGGCGTCCTCCTTCTGCCATCAGTTCGGCTTCCGCTTTCCGCAGGCGTCGGTCCGATCCTCCATCCTGTCCGTCTCGCCCGGCGCTGAGGGCCTGCCGGATGCGCTGCACACGGCAGGGATCTCAGCCACGCGTCGCGGCGACGGCGGCTACACGCTCGCCATAAGCGGACGCGGCCGCGTGGACGTGACGCCGCAGCAGCTGCGCTTCTCGTCGCAGTTCCTGCCCATGTTCCTGAAGCGGTGGCGCAGCCTCGCGCCCGGCGGGCTGCAAGGCATGTGCTCGGGCCACGAAACGCTCCGCCGCTGGCGGCTCGACCAGCCGACGCCGATGGAGCGGATGCGCATCCTCGATCCGACCCCGGACCACGCTACTATCCGCCTGACCCATGCCCGGGCGCTCGAACTTCTGCCCGACCTTCGAAAGACCAGGATCAGCGCGACCTGGGCCGGCTACATCGACAGCACGCCAGACGGCGTGCCCGCTATCGGCGAGATTGATACCGTTCCGGGTTTCTTCCTGGCTGCCGGGTTCTCGGGACACGGCTTCGGCATCGGGCCCGGCGCCGGGCACCTCGTCGCCGATCTGATGACCGGGTCGCAACCGATCGTCGATCCGCAATCCTATGATCCCAGGCGCTTCGACACTTCGGTCTGGGGAAAGGTTGCCGACTTCTAACCCAAAGCTCGCCATGTTCCGGCACTTCGGATCGCTGTGAAACCGCATCAGCCGTCCCGCAGAAAAGCGCCGATAGGCGCCGGGCGGACAGGCGCTTGCCCGCGCAACCGGCCGACAGCACCAGGCGTGCAGCCGGTCTGCGCCGCGATGAGTTCGACGGCGGCCAACTGGCAATAGCGTCCCTGGCATCGGCCCATGCCGACGCGCGACAGCGATTTCACCCTGTTTGCTTCGCCGCCGCCAAAATCAACATTTTCGCGCACATCTCGGGCGGTCACATTCTCGCAGCGGCAGACGACCGCATCGTCGGGGAGCGCCCGCGCCATCACCGCTGGCCAGGGAAAGGCGGAAGCCAAGCCGCAGGCAAAGCGCTCGAGCCGTGCAAGCTCCCGCAGATCGGCCGCGCTGGAGGGCGCTGGAAATCCAAGATCGGCAAGGCACGCCGCTGCAGCCAGACGCCCGGCGATCTCCGCCCCGTCCGCTCCCAGAAGACGAGCCCCATCGCCAGCCAGATAAACGCCGTTGCCAGCCCGCCCCATCTGGTCGGTCTTCGGCAGCCATTGCCGCCACCGCTCGTCATAGGTGAAGGCGCATCCCGCCAGATCGGACAGATGCGTCTCCGCCCGCAGGTGCCAGCCCATGCCGATCATGTCGCAAGGCGTATGCTGCTGCCCACCGCCGGCATCACGCCAGCGCAAGGCCACGACACCTTGCCCGTCGGCCTCGATGCGCTCCAGCGTCACGCCCGCATGATAGCGGCGGCCCAGCTTCGCTCGCAGAGCCAGGCCACGCAGCGCGACCAACGGCCGGGCCGCAAGTCCAGAGAATCCGCGCATTTGCTGGCGCCAGGAAGAGGTATCCAACACCGCCGCCACATCGGCTCCAGCCTTGACAAGCTGGGCGCCGACCAACGTCAGCAAAGGCCCCGATCCGATCAGGACGATCCGCTGCCCCAGCGCCACGCCCTGCGCCTTGAGCGCGATCTGTGCCGCACCGAGGCTGTAGACTCCGGCGCTCTGCCAGCCCGGGACCGGAGCGACACGGTCGGATGCACCGGTCGCAAGGATCAGGCGGTCATGGAAGAGCACCGGCACGCCCCCCTCACCCAGCACGTGCAGCCGCCCCTCTTGCACGGCGATGACCGAGCTTCCCGCGCAATGGGTAAGCCGCCCCTCTGCGGACAGCCGGTCGAAGAGCGCATGCAGTGCGCTGGCCTTCGCCGCCTCCGACCCGTAGAGCTGCTCCGGCGTGCGGGTGAACCCGTCTGGCGGGCGCCGATAGATCTGTCCTCCTGCACGTTGCGCTTCGTCGATCACCACCGGGTGGAGTCCGGCCTCGACCAGCGTTGCCGCGGCCCTTATGCCGGCGGGGCCGGCGCCGACGATCACGATCCGAGGCGGCGGGGTCTCGCTCACAGCCAGCTCTCCGATGGCATCGTGCGCAACCGCATGCCTTCGCTGAGAAGTGTCGAGCACGCCCGCAGGCGCGGTCCCTCGTCCTGCCAGACCCAGCAATCCTGGCAGGCTCCCATCAGGCAAAAGCCAGCGCGCGGCTCGGCTCCGAACTCGGACTTTCGCAACGCGTGCCCTGACGCCAGCATGGCGGTCAGCACGGTGTCGCCCGCAAGCGCTCCGCACCTCTGCCCGTCGAGATAGAAATGCACCTCTGCCCGGTTGAACTCGGCCAGCCTGACGATGCGGCCGGCGGTGATCATTCCGCCGCCTCTCGCACCGTGCCAGGACGAGGCAGTTCGGGGAACCGTTCGCAGACCGCATCGAACGCCGCCTGGACGCCCTCCGGTCCCCAGCGCCCCTTCATGCGGCGGAAGATCTCCGTCTTGGCGAAGAACCGCCAATGGATCGGCAAGTCCCTCAGTATCGTGGTGAGCCGGTCGTAAGCCAACGGAGTCCACTGCGCTTCATAACCGTCGCGCTCCGGACCGAAATGGAAGTGGCCGGCGGCCGGCTCCTGCCGCGCACGCAGTTGCCCCGTTGCCTGCTCGTCGATCTCGCCGCCGTGCATGACGACGCCATAGTCGTGCTCGGCAGCTGTCGCCGAGACGTAGCCGCGCCGCACATCCTGTGCGACCCGCCAGGGTTCACGTTGACGTGGATCGCCGCGTCCGCCGCCTCCCGCGGAGCGGATCTCAAGCACATCGCCGGGCTGCAGCACAGTGGTGTCAATGTTGCCCAGCCGCCGCTCGTGCTCGGTCCCTGGATTGACGATCATGTCCGACAGGCCGGCTGCCTTGCCGCCCAGCACGCCCCAGGGACGGAAGAAGCTGCGGTCGCGGTTGCGGGCCGTGATCCTGGAATCAGGAGCGAAGACGCGGAAGGCCATCTCTGTCGCCAGCCCGCCGCGCCAGCGGCCCGCGCCGCCACTGTCCCTGGCGAGCCCGTATTTCACGAATTCGACCGGGGTCTCGGTCTCGGTGATCTCGATCGGCGTGTTCTTGAGATAGGCGGCATCGGCGCCCGAGCCATTGGTGCCATCACGATGCGGCATCGCGCCGCCGCCACCCACCACGGGATTCACCGCCGTGATGACG
Organism: Mesorhizobium sp. B2-5-4; assembly: GCF_006441095.1. Taxonomy (NCBI): domain Bacteria; kingdom Pseudomonadati; phylum Pseudomonadota; class Alphaproteobacteria; order Hyphomicrobiales; family Phyllobacteriaceae; genus Mesorhizobium; species Mesorhizobium sp. B2-5-4. The sequence continues at coordinate 28,813 of NZ_VFUR01000009.1, forward strand.
GTCCGGCTGGTGCGCTCGTCCGTGGTCATGACGTTAACGATGCAGTTGTTGCCGGCCGGCGCCGCGGGCAGGCGTTCAGGCATCACCTGCGAGAAGGCGCCGAAGATGACCGACCGCAGTCGGGCGCAGGTGAGCGAGCGCATGCCTACGGCGGCGGGGTATACCGGGTTCAGCACGGAACCCCGGGGCGTGATGCAGGTAAACGGCCGGGTCAGGCCGGTGTTGAGCAGGATCTTGGGGTTGAGGGTATAGAGCACGTAGTAGACCCCCACCAGCAGCATGGTGTGTCGCGGATCGCCGCCGGAAGGCACGTTGAGCGAGGAGCCGAGCTGCGGATCGGAGCCGGTGAAGTCGAGCACCGCCGCATCGCCCTTGATCGTCAGCGTCAGCTTCAGCCGGCACGGATTGGCCTCGACGGAATCCTCGTCGGCATAATCGGCGAACTCCCATGTGCCGTCGGGCATGGAACGCAGCACGTCGCGCGCCTGCGCTTCCGCCTGGTCGAGAAGCGCGGAAACGCCTTCGATGAAGCCGGCCTTGCCGAACTTTCGTACCATTGCCTGGATCTTGCGCTCGCCGGTGTTGAGCGCACCGACCAGCGCTTTGATGTCGCCGATGTTAAGGTCGGGCTTGCGCACATTGGTGCTCATGATCCGCAGGATCGACTCGTCAATGATGCCCTCATTCACCAGCTTCATGGGCGGAAAGCGGATGCCTTCCTGATGGATTTCGGTCAGCGCCCGGCTGAGCGAAGCCGGCACCGCGCCACCCATGTCGGTGTTGTGGATATGGCCACCGGTCCAGGCGACGATGTCGTTGTCAACGAAGACCGGCTTCCACAGATGCGTGTCTGGCGCGTGCGTGGCGACGTGGCCGGAATAGGGATCGTTGGTGAAGGCGACATCTCCCGGCCGATAGTCGCCGACCATCGCGATCGCGCGGCGATACGAAAGCCCCGGGTACCAGGTGGCACCGAGTTCCATCGGCACGGCGAAGGTCGCGCCTGAACGGTCCATCAGCATCACCGTGAAATCCTGGGTCTCCTTGACGAAAGCGGAGTGCGCGGTGCGGTGCAGCGTGTGCGCCATGTTCTCGGCGGCCGCGCGGGCATGGTTCGCCAGAACCTGAAGGTTTGTCCGGTCAAACATGACGTCACTCCGCGAAGGTCAGCAGAAGGTTGAGATGGCGGTCGACCCTTGCCTGCGCTCCGGCAGGAATGGCGAAGGTGGTGTCTTCCTGAACGACCACGGCAGGCCCGTGGAACGTGCTGCCCGGCACCAGGGTCTGCCGGTTGTGGAGGTCGACGGTCTCGACGCTCGCGCCCGTGTAGACGGCAAGACTGCGCGCCGGGATGGCCTGTGCGTCGATCTCGTCGGTCTCAGGGAGGGAGAGCTTCGGCCCCGCGCCCACTGCGGACAGCCGCACGTTCACGAGCTCGATCTCGCCATCAACGTCGTGGAAGTCGTAGAGCTGCTGATGGGTGAGATGGAAGGCCTGCGCGATGGCGGCCGCATCACCATCTGCCAACCATTGCGGCGACAGGACAATCTCGATCTCATAGCTCTGCCCGACATAGCGCATGTCGCAGGAGAAAGTGAGATCCGCGGCCGCGTCGTGCCCCTGCGCCGCAAGCCAGTCGCGCCCCTCTTGCGCCAGCGCCTCAAAGGCCTCGTGAATTCCGGCGAGCGACACGCCCGAGAGCGGGGTGAAGATGGTGCGAATGAAATCCCCCCGCAAATCCGCCACCAGTCCGCCGAGCGCCGACACCACGCCGGGGCGGCGCGGCGCCATCACGCGCTTCATGCCGAGTTCGCGGGCAAGAAAAGCGCCGAGCATCGGCCCGCCACCGCCGAAAGGCATCAGCGTGAAGTCGCGCAAGTCGACGCCGGCGCGCGAGGCGAGCTTCTCGACCTCGACGAACATCTCCGACACCGCGATATCGAGGATCGCCTGCGCGGTCTGCTCGATGGGGCGGCCGAGCCGGGTGGCAAGCTCGCCGACCGCACGATGCGCCAGGCCGGTATCGATTCTGAGCTGGCCATAGGCCATCTCGCTGTGACCGAGCCATCCGCAAACCACCATGGCGTCCGTCACCGTTGGCCTCTCGCCGCCACGGCCGTAGCAGGCCGGTCCCGGCGTCGAACCTGCCGATTCCGGTCCGACCCGCAGCACTCCCTGCGCATCGACACTGGCGATCGAGCCGCCGCCGACTCCGATCGAGCTGACCGACACGGAGGGGATATGGAGCGGAAATTCGCCGATCAGCTCGCCGGTGCCGAACTGCGCCTCGCCGCCGATGATGAGCGCAAAGTCGGCCGAAGTGCCGCCGATGTCGAGGGTAAGAACTTTGTCTTCGCCTGCCTGACGCGCCAGCCACGAGGCACCGATGACACCGGAGGCCGTTCCCGACAAAAGCATATTCACGCAGGCGCGCTTGCCCTCGGCAGCGTTCATCAGTCCGCCATTCGACTTCGTCAGCATCGGACGCGCCGGCACGCCACGGCTCTTCAACCGCTGTTCCAGCGCCGTCAGATAGCCGCAGACGCGCGGATGCACATAGCCGTTGAGGATGGCGGTCGAGCTGCGCTCGTATTCGCGGATGACCGGCCAGACCTCGGCCGAGGAGAAGACGAAGAGGTCGGGCGCAAGACGCGCGATCGTCGCCTTCACTGAAGCTTCCTGAGCGACATTGCGCCAGGAATGGAGGAAGGACACGATGATGCCTTGCGCTCCATTCGCTTTTGCCGCTGCCACCGCCCTTTCCACCGCCGCCATGTCCGGCGCCCGGGATTCGCTCCCATCGGCACGCATGCGGGCCGGAATGCCGAAAACCATGTCGCGCGAGATCAGCGGCTCCGGCCGTGCGCAGAACAGCGAATACATGTCCGGCATGCGCAGCCGCGCCAGCTCGATGACGTCCTCGAAGCCGGCATTGGTGAACAGCGCGAGCGGTGCGCCCTTGCGCTGGATGATCGTGTTGATGCCAACCGTCGTACCGTGCACGAAGCGCGTCATACGGGCAGGATCAAAGCCTTCGCGTTCGGCCAGAAGCGTGAGGCCCGTCATAAGCTCGGCGCCCGGATCCTCCGGCGTCGTCAGCACTTTCAGCGAGGCGACGCGACCGGAGCGGGCTTCGAGCGCGCAGAAGTCGATGAATGTGCCGCCGATATCGACGCCGACCTTCCAGTCGGTTTCGTTCCGCGCCTCGTTGGCCGCGATGACACCATCCATGATGCGTCCCTTCCTGTCTGCCAACCAAAGCTGACACGACAGGATGGCCATGGTCCAAGACGTATGGAGAGGAATGATATAAGTCTTGCTTATGACCTGGCGCCGCCCAGCACGACGGAACAGGCGGCCCGGATCTGGTCGCGCATTATCTCATCGGCCCGCGAGAGAGCGCGTGTGCGTGACGTCAGCAGCGCGATCGGAAATTCCGGCCCATTCGCGAGCGGCCTGACGGCAAGCCCGGCAAACTGGTGCCAGGGCAGCAGCGCGTCGACCAGGGCGACACCCAGGCCGGCCTGGACGAAGCCGACTGCCGAGATGGAAACATCGATTTCGAGCGACGGCGAAAGCGCCAGACCTTGCGCGCGGGCCGCGTGGGCCAACTCGTCGGCGGGGCGGGTGTTTCCGCGATAGGATATCAACTCTTCCCCGGCGAGATCGGCGAGGGTCAACTCGGTTTTTCCGGCCAATGCATGCCCGGCGGGCAGCAGGCAGGCGAAGCCGACGCTGCCGATCACCTCTGCGTCGATATCGGGAGGCAGCCGGTCGTCCAACGCGACGCCGAGGCTGGCATCGCCAGCGCGCAGCATGTCGACGATCGCCGCGATCGGCGCGCTATGGGAACGCAGCAGAATATCGGGATGCTGCGCGCGGAAGCTGGTGAATGCGCGCGGCAAGATAGCCATGGCCGGCGGCGGCGAGGCCGCGACCCGCACCAGCCCCGTCCGGCCCAAACGCAGGTCGGTGGTCTTTCGGCGCAAGCCCTCGAGCCCGGCCGACAGCCTCTCGGCATCGGCGAAGATCTCAAGTGCCTCCGGGGTCGGCCGCAGCCGGCCCTTCACCCGCTCGAACAGCGTGAAGCCGAGTTCATCCTCGGTGTGGAGCAGGATCTGGCTGAGCGCAGGCTGGGAGATGTTCAGCGTCCGCGCCGCGGCGGTCACGGTGCCCGCGCGCATGACGGCGATGAACACTTCGAGCTGACGGGCACGCATTGCCACTCCATAGGCTTAGCTTATGGTTGTTGTCCAAACCCATCTTTGACGCAATGACGCGATGCCGACAAGATCGGCGCCTTCAGGGATTGTTCGCTCCGCGCGAGATGAAGATGACATTTGGTCGAATAGCCATCATCTAGCTCTTTGTTGGAGCATGATCTCCTGGACAAACGGAAACCGTTTGTCCGAGAAAACCGGTTCCCACTTTTCGGGATCATGCTCTAGGGAATAACCATGGATGTGATCGTGCTGGGCGGCGGGCTGATGGGGACGGCTTCGGCCTATTTCCTCGCCCGGCGCGGCGCGCGCGTGACGCTGATCGAGCGCAATCGGGTCGGCACTGGAGCGACAGTCGCCTCCTTCGGCAACATCCGGCGCACGGGACGCCATCTGTCCCAGCTTCCACTCGCCCACCGCTCGCTCCGACTGTGGGGCGAAGCCGAAAAGATGCTTGGCCGCGACGTCGAGTTCCGCGCCACCGGTCATGTCCGGCTGATCTTCGATGAAGGAAGCCTTGCCGACATGCGGGCCTATGCCCAAGCCGCGCAGCCCTGGGGCCTCGAGCTGGAAGAACTCGGGCCACGCGAGATTAGCGCCCGCTTTCCCGGCCTCGGCACCGACGCGATCGCCGCGTCATTTTCTCCGCATGACGGCAGCGGCAATCCGCGGCTGATCGCGCCGGCCTTTGCCGCGGCGGCCCGCAGACTGGGGGCGCAAATCATCGAGGGAGCCGAGGTCGAGAAGATCACCTATGCGGGCTCCGGTTTCCTTATTACCAGTTCGAAGGGCTCATTCGCCTCCGAGTGCCTGCTCAACACCGCCGGAGCCTGGGGCGCGCGCATCGCCGCTGAGTTCGGCGAAGAAGTCCCCCTCGACGCCCGCGGCCCGCAAATGGGCGTGACCGAACCGCTGCCGCATCGGATCCTGCCGGTGGTCGGCATCTGGACGCGCGATAAGGATCATGGCGCCTATCTACGCCAGGTCGAACGGGGCAATATCATCTTCGGCGGCGCGGCCGAAAGGGTCGCGGTGGACCTCGATCCGGGCCACGCGGTCGCCGACCCCACACGCCTCCAGATGCAATTGCGCGCCGTCGCGCGGCTGCTGCCGGCAATCGCGCACGCCACCGTCATCCGCACCTGGTCCGGCTGCGAGGGCTACGTCAGGGACATGCTGCCGGTCATGGGACGCTCGGCGACGACACCCGGCCTGTTCCACGCCTTCGGCTTCAGCGGACACGGCTTCCAGCTTGGTCCGGGAGTGGGCGACGCCATGGCCGAGCTCATCGCGACCGACCGTTGTGAAACGCCACTCGACGATCTCAGGGTCGATCGCTTCGGCCGCGCAGCCTGAAGGGATTGAGCTCACGGTATGTGACCAGGCTCGGCGATAAAATCCCGCCTCGCCGCGTCTCGCGCCAGCGCCTCAACGATTCGCTTCAACAGTTAATCCTTGTGAGGGCCGGCCAAATCGAGAATGGTTTGCACCTCGACGCCATCGGCCGTGAAGAATCGAACTGGGGAGTATTTTTTCTTTCGCGCCATAGTGAGCTCACCAAATGGGTTTGGAATAAAAGCAGCGCAGGGTGCAGCGCGATCACTCCGGTCGCAGCGGGTACCCGATCCAACTCTGCCAAAATGCACTTGCGCTCTTCATTCAGTGTTGTTGATTGCGGTCCCAGTACAGCTGGGTCGCCGTGGCCTTTGGCAATGGCGTTGACCAGCCGCTCGATCTCCCGAGTTAGCTCTTCAAGCCGTCGCTCCAAACGGGTGCGCCTAGCATCGGTGTCGGCTGCCAAGCGCTTCCGTTCTTCGTGGTAGGTCTGGACGTACTGGGCAATCACTTCGGGGTGGCGCAACTCGGCGGTAAGCCCGTTCAGAACTGCAGTTTCGACCGTATCCAAGTAGAAGGTCTTCGGATCAGCGCATATTCCGCTTTCCGTCGCCGATGAACAACGGATGCGAATGCGCTTGGACTTGTCCATGCCTTTTGACGACATTCCCGCACCACAGGCACCGCATCTCAGGAGCCCAGTCAGCATATGCCGTGGTCGACGTTGATAGCATGGATGGGTGATTGCACGCGCCTTCTCGCGTGCTTGTGCTGCGTCGAACAGGTCGGACGAAACAATGGCGAGGTCCGGTACCGCGACCACTCGCCATTCACCCTTGGGATTTGGACGCGAGACACCTTTCCCCGTATCAGGATCCTTGATCATTCTGACCCTGTTCCAGATCAGCCGGCCAGCATAAAGCTCATTGTGAAGCAGCCCCGTCCCTCTCTGCACACTTCCATTGATAGTAGATGCATTCCAGGCTCGGCCACGAGGCGGTGCTATGCGGTCTCTATTTAGATTGTGGGCGATATCACGCGGGGTCTGCCCATCAACATACTCCCTGAAGATACGACGCACGATATCCGCTTCCCGGCGATCAGTCGCTTCCCAGGGTCGCCTAGCACGTAGGAGTAGCCGTAGGTCAATCCACCGGCATGGAGCCCCTTGCTCACTCGGCCGGCCTGACCCCGACGGACTTTGTGAGCGATGTCCTCTCGATAGAGTTGCCCAACAAGCCCGCGAAGTCCGACCAAGACTGTGTTCACTACACCCTCGTGGACGGCACGAATTTCGATGCCAAGAAACGAAAGGCGTTTGTGAATGCCGGCAAGGTCTTCCATATCGCATCATGCCAACAGTTGCCCTCGATAGCCTCCAACCCTAGACCGAGCGCCCATCCGTTCATGCATCACCCAGCGAGGCAGCTAGGGGAGCTCGAGTGCCGCGATCATTTCCTCGCAGGCATCGACCTCATCCTGGCCGGCATTGAAGCGGCCTGTTCGACACTCCAAACATGGGCCAGCTGTCGAAGAGGCTTGCCCGGTTCAGATTTTGCGGACCTGCCGTTCGCCCATACCCTTTGAGATTTCACACGCGTCTTGGTGACCTTCTACGATTGTTCTCCAACAAACGCCGTGTACACGCCGCTTAATTCACGCCGCCGATTGCAGTCCCTATTGTCAATCGCGCCGCTAGTCCGATCCGGAACGTGCCTATCCAGATCCTGCCAGCCACGATCGAGATAGCTACACCGACAGAGACTTTCCCCACAGCTGGGAATAACTTCGCGGCACGTTGCATAGATTTATATAAAGCAGTGCGCGAGTCGGTCGGTCGCCTCTTTGACCGAGGCGCGGGGCGTGGATGGCGAGGCCATCATCGAGCCGCCCTCGCCGGTTGGAACAACAGTAATCGAGGTCTGCGCAGTTCACCTCACGGTGCTCAGTTCTTCGGTAAGCACGCGCTCGTCCGGATCGATCGGACCGAGCTTGCTGACGACCCGAAAGCGACCGCCCTCCGCCCGCGCAATGTACATATTCATTCGAACATGGTGCTGGCCGCGTACCATCTCGGCCGGGCCGCCCGGGCCCTCGTTGATCCGGGCATGATCGAGCGCCGGGATGACCGCGTCGCGCTCAACCGTGCCGGCTTCCCTCACCGCCGCTTCCCACATCCTGATCGCCCGGTAGTGGCCGGTGCAGCCGCTGCCTGCGGTCAACATCGCGCTGCCGGGGAACCGTTCGCTGTAGCGGCGCAACAGCGCGCGACCGAACGGATCGTCGAGTTCCTGATAGTAGTCGAGGCAGCTGTAGAGGCCCTCGATCTGATCGGACGGCACCAGGTTGAGGAAGTTCTCGTCGAAATAGGTGCAGACGATCTTGCCGCCGCGTTTGCCGAAGCCGGCCTTGTGCAGTTCTTCCAGGAACGGCGTCAGACCCGGTGGGACGATCGTATTGAACACCACCTCGGCACCGCTCGCCATGATCTGCTGCACCGTGCGCCGGAAATCGACGGTGTCGAGCGGAAAATACTCCTCGCCGACAATCTCGCCGCCGTTGGCGCGCACAACCCGGCTCGCCGCCTTGTTCAAGAGGTGGGGCCAGATGTAGTCGGCCGACGGCAGATAGAAGCTTTTCGCCCCTGTGGTCTTCATCAGCCACGGTATCAGCGGTTCGACCTGCTGCGCGGGCACCGGACCCGTGCAGAAGATCAAGGGGTCGTTCTCCTGTCCCTCATACTGCTCGGTGTAGATGTAGAGCGTCCGACCCCGGGTTACCGCCTCGCTCTTAATGGCGAGGCGGGTCGAGCTGTAGATGCCGCCCACGACCAGGTCGACCTCGTCGATGTCGATCAGTTTCGCGGCCCTTGCCTTGGCGACGCTGTCGGTGGTCTCGCCATCCTCGACTATAAGCTCAACCGGCCGGCCGAGGAGGCCGCCTTTGGCGTTGATGTCGTCGACAAGTATGGTGGTGAGGTTGGCGTTGGCGATGCCCATGAAGGACAACGGGCCGGTAAGTTCGGCGATGAGGCCGATCTTGATGGGATTCTGGTTCATCTGATCTCTCCGATATTGTGGGGTTCGTCGGGCGCACCGCCGCACGGATGGCAGACGGCGCGCAGCGCGAAGGTCAAGCCTCGTAGTGGCCGAGCAGCAGTGCGGCCTGCGGCTTGCCGACATGGCCGGCTTCCTGCAGGATAGCCGGCACTTCCGGATCCGACACGAAGTTCTTCCAGCCCTCGGCGTCCCAGTCGAAGATCGCCCATACGCGGTCGGGCTCGCTCGGGTCGCGGAATACGGTTGCGCCGTTCGAGCCGTGCAGCCGGCGCTTGTCGGCGCCCTTGGTCGAAAAAATATGGATGAAGTGGTCGACGTCCGCGACCTTGGTCGTTGCGAGAAGCATCTGATTTCCTCCTGTCGGTCGCGGCCACTATCGGTCCGTCGACAGGATCACGATGCGCGCCTCGCGGCCGACGCACATGGGGTGTATTCCCTATGGCTGCGTTTCGCCTGGCCTGACGAGGCCGTGCTCGACCGCATAGAGCGCGGCGGCCGCACGGGTGGCCACGCCGATCTTGGAGTAGACGCTCTGGATATGATGGTCCGCGGTCTTTGGCGAAATGTCGAGCCTGCGCGCCGTTTCCTTCGCCGTCAGGCCGGCGGCGATCAGGCGCAGCACCTCGATCTCCCGCGGCGTCATGCCGGCCAGCGAACGCGGGGGCGGCCGTCGCGACGGCTTTCCGGCGAAGGACAGTACCGCCTCGGTGGCGTCGGGGCAGATGCACCCCTCGCGGACGGCGGCCCGCAACTGCGTCGCCGCCGCCTCGCTGGAGAGCGCCTTGCGATGAGGGCGCTCCTCCCGCGACGTCTGGAACGCTTCGGCGGCGGCCAGGATCCTCGCCGCCGGGGACAGGTCGGAGCCGCCGACCTTGCGGTGATAGCCCGAGCCGTCCAGGCGTTCGTGATGACGCAGCACCATCCCGGCCATGGCGTCGCCGTCGCGGCCGAACGAAGCCAGCGCCCGCTCGCCGTAATAAGCGTGCAACTGTGCCGCGTCGCGCTCGCGGGCGGACAGGGGACCGTTGCGCATCCAGGTGGCCACTGGCACCACCAGTTCGCCGATGTCATGGATGCAGCCCGACCAGCGCAGGGCGCGGATGTCGGGCTCGGGCAGCCCGAGCCGTCGTGCTCCGCCCTCGGCCAGTTCCGACACCATCCGCGAATGGCCCTGCGTGAACGGCATGCGCATGTCGATCATGTCGGCGATGGCGAGGAAAGCTTCGTCGCAAGCCGCCTCGTCCAGCGTCACCGGCGGATCGGGCTCCAGTGCCAAAATGGTCTCGCGATCGACCGTCGCGCCGATGCCCTCCATAAGCGCGGGCGCGTTGGTGGAGACGAGCCGGGCCAGCTCCGCTTCGTAGGCACCATCGCCGCGACTGGCGATGGTTTCGGCCATCGCATCGATGCCAACGGCCTCGCTGAGCGCAATGACATCCTGTGCCAATGTAATCAGGCGCACGGCCGGCAGGACGTCCTCGCCGCTCAGCCCGCGCGGAAGGCCCTTGCCGTCCCAGCGTTCGTATATCTGTCCAAGGTTGCGCCGGATCTCGCCGGACAGGCCGAGCCGCACGCCGATCCGCTGCGCGACCTCGCAATGGGCGGTGAGCACCGGGCGGGCCACAGCGAGCGCCTGCGACATCGCGGCCTCAATCGCCTTGGCCTGCGCATCGGGGTCGAGATCATAGTAAAGCCGCTTGAAGGCCTGCACGAAGACCCTGCCCAGTTCCGCCCGGTTGCCCATGTCGAGACCGACGAGATCCTGGCGGAGCGCGATTTCATCGCCGAAGGTGGCCGACAGAAGGTCGGTGTCGGCATTGCAACCGACATAGCGCAGCATCGACTGGTGGTAGGCATTGCGCCGAACCTCATCGGAAACGCCGGCAAACTCGGCGATCCGCATCGCAAGCACGCAGGACTTCAGCGCAAAATCGCGGGAATGGCCGGTCGCGAGGTCCGATGCATAAGCGAGGACCATCATGAAGTCCGCTCGGCGTATCGAGACTTCTGCCATCGCATACCCCACTCCGCAGATATGCTATCCTAGCGCGCCCCTAACACCAAGGGCAAAAGCCGCGAGCCGGATGTGCATGCTGGAGAGGGCGGGGCAGCGACCGTTTGGGGCAGTCTCCGGGCGATGGGCCTTCAGGCGGCAGATCATAGAGAGGCCCGTTAAAAGGAGGGCTGATCTAAGCGACAGAACCGCGAGGCGGACAGAACGGCTTCTCACACCTGACTTCCATTTTGAGAAGCTTCGTGCTCAGCGAAGGTCAAGGCCCAGCCAACACCGCAATCGGCTGCACCCTCATTGCGGACAGCCCGGATTCAGCTTTCTCGGTCGGGGCCGAATGGGCACCCTCCTGAAGGCTCACAGCTAGATTCGAAAGGGCAAGGCAAGTCTCGCAGGTGCGAGGTCCTTCATACTTGCTCGCGCCTCCCAAGGTCGCAGCAATTACCTCCGCTCCCCACCAATAGAGACGTGCCCCTTCCCGCCCAAGCCTTGAACGCGGCGGTGTGGGGCGTCGTTACCGGTTCGTGACAATTGACGCTTGGATGTCCCGGCCATCGGGTATTTTCCTGTGAAAGGCCGCAGGACGACTTGACGGACTCGCCGCTAGGTCTAATTTGGTGATCGTTCTCATGTGCCTAGCCCGTCCTTCCCTGTGGCTTGGGTGCATCAACGGCGGTGATTGGGAAAATCACCGCCGTTTGGATTCGAGGCCCATCGCAATCAACAAAGCAACTGGTCTTGCACACGCTCACTTCCGGGGCGGTGCTTTGTCAGCGCTGGCATCCACTCGATTCTTGCTGAAATTCCGGCTAGCTTGGCGACAGATGACTCAGTTCTGGTCGGAGAATCACAATCAGACCGCCCGTCAAGAGATTGATGGGCAGCACCTTTGGCCCCCCAAGACCGAGGACAATGGCGCACGAAGTGCGTCCCACAACAGATATGGGCCGAGCGACGCCTGGCGACCAACCAATTGGCTATATGGGCAGAATAGCGGAATTCGCCTTGACCGCTTCCAACCGATGGAGTTCGGAGACACCGGAACTTTTTGGAAGCAAGAGGGATGATTTCTGCCGATCTTTTGGATACCACATTCCCCTTCATCCCTCCCAAAACGACAACAGGGAGTCTCGGCCCGCAAGGCTATATTCGCTACCCGTCAAGTTTCGGAGTTAGACAATCGGAAGGCCGGTCTGACAGGCATTCCACAGAAGTAGTACATTATTGAAATGGCGACCTCATATTTCAAAGCCAAGATGGTTTCGAAGCCGGCGCGTCGCTCACGGTCCCTCAAGGCGAGAATTCTAAGAGACGTTCAACAATGACCCAGCACGCAGAAAACGCTCGAATTCTCATGTACAGCCACGACACGTTCGGGCTTGGCCACTTGCAGCGCTGCCGAACAATCGCGCATTCGCTGGTCGAGGACTTCCGCGGACTTCAGGTGCTTATCATTTCGGGTGCGACTATCGCTGGCGCGTTCGACTACCGAGCCCGTGTCGACTTCGTGAAGATCCCCAGCGTCATCAAGTTGCGCAACGGCGAATACACCTCGCTGGAAAAGGATATCGATCTGCATGAGACGCTGAGAATGCGCCAGTCGATCATCCGCCACACAGCCGAGACCTTCCGGCCGGATATCTTCATCGTCGACAAAGAACCGCTCGGCCTGCGCGGTGAGATTGAGGATACTCTGTCCTACCTCAAGACGCGTGGCACCACGCTGGTGCTTGGCCTGCGCGAGGTGATGGATGCGCCGCACCTGCTCGAGGCAGAGTGGGCGCGCAGGGATGTGATGCGCAAGATTGGCCTGTTCTACGACAAGGTCTGGGTCTACGGCCCGCCGGATTTCTACGATCCGCTGACCGGCCTGGATGTGCCGCCGGCTGTCAGGGCAAAGATGAGTTTCGTCGGTTTCCTGCAACGAAGCTTGCAGCGCAACGAGTTGCCCGGCCACCGGCCCGAGGGCGATTATATCCTGGTCACCACCGGTGGCGGCGGCGACGGTGCCGAATTGATTCACGACGTCATCGATGTCTATCAGCAGGATCCGCAACTGCAGCACAGGGCGCTGATCGTGCTTGGGCCTTACATGCCGGCCCGCAAGCGCAACAAGCTGCTCAAAAAGGGGGCCAAGATCCCCTACATCAAGATGATCGAGTTCGACAACCGCATGGAAGACCTGATTGCCGGCGCCAAGGCGGTGGTGGCCATGGGCGGTTACAACACCTATTGCGAGATATTGTCTTTCGACAAGCCGGCGCTGATCGTGCCGCGCATCGAGCCACGCCAGGAACAACTGATTCGCGCTCGGCGCGCAGCCGAACTCGGCCTCATCGAGCTGCTTTTGCCGCACGAAGCCAAGGACTCCCAGCGATTCGCCGATGCACTAGTGGCGCTGCCGGAGCGGTCCCGCCCCTCACAGAGTAACCCGCATCTGACGCTGGAAGGGCTGCCTCACATTTCCGAGATTGTCGCGGAATTGCTCGACCGGCGGGCCGGCCATCACCTTTCTGTCGTTGAAGGAACGAACTGACTTGCAACGTCGCAAGATCGTCGTGGTCCTGAAGGGCTATCCGCGGCTGTCGGAAACTTTTATCGCACAGGAACTGCTCGGTCTGGAACGCGCGGGGTTCGATTTGATACTCGTCGCACTCAGGCGGCCCACCGACGCAAAACGGCACCCCGTACATGACGAGATCAAAGCGCCGGTCCACTACCTGCCGGAATATCTGCATGACGAGCCGCTACGCGTGCTTCGCTCGCTTTGTGCCTATTTGCCTCGGCCGAGCTTCTGGCGCGCGCTCGGATCGCTGGTAGCCGATATCTCCCGCGACTTTACGCGCAATCGCGCACGCCGCTTCGGGCAAGCGCTCGTGCTGGCGGCCGAATGGCCGGAAGGAGCGGGATGGTTGCATGCGCATTTCGTGCACACGCCGGCATCGGTGACGCGCTACGCCAGCCAGCTACGTAGCCTGCCCTGGAGCTGCTCAGCCCATGCGAAGGACATCTGGACTTCGGCGGACTGGGATTTGGCTGGCAAGCTTTCCTCGGCCCGCTGGACAGTCACCTGCACGAAAACCGGCTTCGATCGACTGGAAAAACTCGCCAAAGGCAACTCGTCTGTGCATCTGAGCTATCATGGGCTCGACCTTCATCGCTTCGGCAGTTTTGGCGACGCGCGACAACAGCATGACGGCTCGGAGCGCGGCGGAGCTGTTGTCGTTCTGAGTGTCGGGCGCGCCGTCGAAAAGAAAGGTTACGATACCTTGCTCGAGGCGCTTGCCCTCTTGCCTGGCGATTTGGCCTGGCGTTTCGAGCATATCGGCGACGGCGAGGAACTGGAACGGCTCAAGGCGCTGGCGCAAAAGCTCGGACTCGATGATCGCGTCGCCTGGAAAGGCGCGCTTGCGCAGGAGCAGGTGCTTGAGCACTACCGCTGCGCCGACATCTTCGCCCTGGCCTGCAGGATCACGGCAAATGGCGACCGGGACGGCTTGCCAAATGTTCTTGTGGAGGCAGCTAGCCAGCGGCTTGCCTGCGTGTCCACCGATGTTTCTGGTGTGCCGGAGCTTATATCGCCCGATGAAACCGGGCTGCTGGTACCGACAAACAGCCCAATCGCCCTGGCACAGGCGCTGGAGCGCCTGATCCGGGATCCCGTCCTGCGCGCCCGCCTAGGCGACGCCGCAGAGCGGCACGTGCGCGGCAATTTCGATCATGTGGCGAGCATTGGACAGCTCAAGGAATTGTTCGAGCGCGAGTGGCGGGCCGTCGATTGAAGCAACTGGGTGCCTTCCTCTATGTCCAGCACCTGCTCGGTATCGGGCATCTCGCACGCACCAGCCGCGTCGCGGCGGCTCTGGTCGATGACGGGTTTGACGTGACGATCGTGACCGGCGGAGCGCCGGTCGCGGGGTTTCCGGGACTGGGGGTAAAGTCTGTCACCCTGCCACCTGTCACCTCCGGCGATGAAGGATTTTCCGGACTTGTCGACCTGCAGGGCAAACCCATCGACGATGATTTCAAGAAACGCCGTTCAGAGATGCTGCTGCAGGCATTCCAGGATTGCAGGCCTGATATCGTGATTGTCGAGGCGTTTCCATTTGGACGTCGGCAGATGCGTTTCGAACTCTTGCCGCTGATCGAGGCCATCGACGCGACGTCGCCCAGACCGCTGCTGGTGACGTCCATCCGTGACATCCTTCAGGAGCGCGTCAAGCCGGGCCGAAACGAGGAAACGGTTGATCTCGTCAATACGCACTTCGACCTTGTTATGGTCCACGGCGACCCGGCGTTTGCAACCGTCGACAAGACATTTCCACTGGCCGGGGCGATCAAGGCCGATGTCACCTACACGGGGCTCGTTGCCGCGCCGCCCTCGCCCGCGGCCTCCGAGCGCTTCGACGTTCTGGTGTCAGTTGGCGGCGGAGCTGCCGGAAGCAGCCTTGTAAGCTCCACCATCGCAGCGGCGCGGAATGCCAAGAACGGTTGGAAATGGTGTTTGATCACCGGCCCAAACCTGCCCAAAGACCAGTTTGACGCGATCGCACACGACGTCACGCCGGGCCTGTCCATCTTCCGGTTCCGAGAGGATTTCGCCAGCCTGCTGACCGGCGCCCGCCTGTCAGTCTCGCAGGCAGGTTACAACACGGTCTGCGATGTCCTGCGCGCGGGTTGTCGCTCCCTGCTCGTTCCATTTGCAGCCGGCGGGGAAAGCGAACAGACGGTTCGCGCCCTGATGCTCGAAGAACTCGGTCTTGCAACGGTGCTGATGGAAAAGGACCTAACGCCTGAAGGTTTGGCGCAAGCGATCGAAGAGGTGCTTGTGGCACCGAGACCATCCGCGCATCGTCTCGATCTGGAAGGCGCCCGCCACTCGGCGCAAATCCTGCGCGACCGGTATCGAACATGGTCCCTAAAAAGGGGGCCCGGTTTCAGAGAAGCTCATGATCAAACAGACGATGGATCCTAAAGCGGTTCATCGTTTCACGGAAAACGCAGAACCGCTCTATCTCGTGCGACGCGGGTCAAGCCGTGGTTTTTATGTATGTCGCAGCCCCAAAAGCGCCACGCACTGTTGGGCGAAATGCATTAGACAGTTCCAATCAGCATGAAGCGCGTATAATTTTTTGTCGGCAGTTCGCCGGAGAACCGCACCTCCCGTAGCGCCGCCATTGCTTCGAAGGCCGCCAGCGAAGCCACGCAGTTGACGTGCGTCGGCTCGCTGAAATAATCGTTCGATTGCAGCAGAACATTCGTGCCCCGCGGAAGCAGAGCAAGCCAGGCGCGCAGATCGGCTATGTGTTCGCAGCTCGTATTGACCGTCAGGTCGGGACGCCCGGCCGCATAGTCGAGTGCATACATATCTGCCGTCAACGCCCGGAACCGGTCGCCGGCTTCCCGATTGAGGGTCAGGGCGACCGGCGCGACTTCGGGATCGATGTCGATGCTGTCGACCGCCGCGATGTCGAAGCGGGCATCGCTGAAAAGCATTGCCGGCAGTACGCCGTACCATCCACCCAGAACCCATATGCGCCCGAACCGGCCGCCGCAGCTTTCGAACAGCCTATCGAGCGCCCACATCTTGCAGGCGACCTGCTTGTGGTTGAAGGCGTTGGCGATATCGGCCTTCGGGTGCTTGGCGATGACGCGCGCCAGCCCTGCCACGAGAGGGCTTTTGACATAGGCCGCAATTCCTCGGGTGAGGTCCAAGGCTTGCTCGTGCCCGTCCATGCCGGCATTGCGTGGTTGCGTGACATCCATCATATTCGCCTTGTATGTTGGGATTTCGGGCGACACAACGCAATCTTGCTGAGCGCAGCACTACTTCCGTGCACTGCAGCTTCGAGCTTGTCATTGGCGACGAAGAAATTGCCGATACGCCATTCGCCAGCAGGTGCTTTTGCATCCATCCTTCCAACTGAGGTCCACAGTCGCATATGGAACCCAGCCTAGCCCGCTATATCTGGACGCACACCAAGAAGCAGCAGGTCTGGATATTGCTGATCGTCGTGATCTCGATGATCCCGTATTTCATGTCCTTCAACCTGCCGAAGCTGATCGTCAACGGCCCGATCCAAGGCCGCGGCTTCGAGCAACCCGGCGCGACCCTGCCATTCATGAGGTTGCACTATAACCTGCCGTTTATTGGCGAGGTCCTGTTCTTCTCCGGTTTTCAGCTCGGCCGCAAGGCGACGCTGCTTGCCCTGAGCATTGTGTTCCTCTTGCTGGTCGTCATCAACGGCCTGTTCAAACTCTACATCAACACCTACAAGGGCCGTCTCGGCGAACGCATGCTGCGGCGTATCCGCTTCGATCTTGTCGATCGTGTGCTGCGGTTTCCGCCGATTTACTTCAAGCGGGTGAAATCCGCCGAAGTGGCGACCATGGTGAAGGACGAGGTGGAGCCCTTGGGCGGCTTCATCGGCGATGCTTTCCTGCAGCCGGTGCTGCTCGGCGGCCAGGCGCTGACGGCCATGCTGTTCATCATGGTCCAGAACGTCTGGCTCGGAATGATAGCGGTCGTGATCGTGGTGATCCAGATCGTGCTCATCCCGCGAATGCGGCGGCGGCTACTCGTGCTCGGGCGCCAACGGCAATTGACGGCGCGCGCGCTTTCGGGCCGTGTTGGCGAAATCGTCGATGGCATCGGCGCGGTTCACGTCCACGATACATCAAACTATGAGCGCGCCGACATAGCTGCCCGGCTCGGGCTCATATTCAAGATCCGCTTCGATCTTTACCAATGGAAATTCATGGTAAAGTTCCTCAACAATTTTCTCGCGCAGCTCACGCCCTTTCTGTTCTACATGATCGGCGGTTACCTGGCCATTGAGGGTCGGCTGGACGTCGGCCAGCTCGTGGCCGTGATCGGCGCCTACAAGGACCTGCCCGGACCGATGAAGGAACTGATCGACTGGGATCAGGATCGGCAGGATGTCCAGGTCAAATATCAGCAGGTCGTTGAACAGTTCACCGTGGAGAGTCTCATTGCGCCTACAATCGGGGCGTTGGCGATCGACGATCCCGATCCGATGACCGCCCCCCTGTCGGCAATCGGTCTGTCCATAGCAGACGATGGCGGTGCGATCCTTCTCAACCGTGTCTCCTTCCAGGTCAAGCCGGGTGAGACGGTAGCGCTGGTCAGCACCGCAACAGGCGGAGCCGAAGCGCTTGCAGAAGCCTTTGCGCGGCTGAACTGGCCCGACAGCGGAAGGATCGTTTCGGGCACCGACGACCTGCTTGAACTCCCCGAAGCGGTGACCGGACGTCGCATGTCGTATGCCTCGTCGGATGTTTTCCTGTTCCAGGCAAGCCTCCGCGATAACTTGCTCTACGGGTTGAAACATGCGCCGCTGACACCGGTGACTTATGACGGTGCAGCGGCAGACCAACACCGCTGGAACATCGAAGAGGCGCGCCGGTCCGGCAATCCGGATCTTGATATCCGCAGCGACTGGATCAACTATGCTTCCGCCGGCGCCACCGGCCCGCACGACCTCTTTGAAGCCGTGCGCCGGGTGCTCGACGCGGTTATTCTGTCGCGCGACATTCTGGACCTTGGCTTGCGCTCTTCGGCCGACCTCAAGCGTCACACGGAACTTGCCAGGCGGATCGTCGAACTGCGTGCGGCGTTGCGAACCCGGCTTGAACAGGAAGGGCTGAGCGGACTAGTGGTTCCTTTCGAACCGGGCGCCTACAACAAGGAAGCGACGATCGGCCAGAACCTGCTCTTCGGCGCTGCGGCCGGCCCTGAACTGGCGGATAGGGCGCTGGCGGCCAACCCCTATTTTGCTTCTGTGCTCAATGAAGCCGGTCTCGACCGCACGCTCTACGAAATGGGCATGGAAATCGCCGAACAGGCGATCGAGCTGTTCGCCGACCTGCCAGCCGATCACCAGTTCTTCCAGCAGCTCGCCTTCATGAGCGCCGAGGAGATACCGGCCTACGAAACCTTGCTGCAACGGCTCAAGAACCGTCCCTACGAGGCGGTTTCGGAGACCGACCGCGCCATGATCGTTAGCTTGAGCTTTGCCTATATCGAGCCCCGGCACCGCTTCGGCCTGCTAAGCGATGAGCTGATGAGCAAGATCGTCACTGCCCGCAACCGGTTCTATGAAAACCTGCCGACCGAGCTGCATGACGCGATCGAACGGTATGATCCGGGCAAATACATCGCCGCGGCTACTGTCATGGATAATGTGCTGTTCGGGCGTGTGGGCAACAACCACCCCGACGCGCCGGACCGCATACGCTCCATCCTCTATGACCTTCTTGATGAGCTGGGGCTTTATGGCGAACTTCTCAATGTCGGCCTGGATTTCAACGTCGGCGCCGGCGGCAGGCGGCTGACCGGTGGACAGCGACAGAAGCTCGATGTTGCCCGAGCGCTGCTCAAGCGTCCCGATTTTCTCATTCTCAACCGGCCGCTGTCGGCGCTCGATCAACGCATGCAAGATAAGGTGTTGCGGAACGTTCTCGAGGAAGCCAGACGCGACGGCCATTCGCCGGCAATTGTCTGGGTGGTGACGAATCCGTCCATGGCGATGATGTTCGATCGCGTCATCGTGTTCGACTCGGGTGAATTGGTGGAAGACGGAACACACGAGACACTTTTGGCAGGCAACGGTGTCTTCAAGGAACTGGTGTCGTAGAGCGACGAGATACGGAACCAATTCCATCTGGGCGCGCGTTGCTCTAGTCTGGCAAACGCGAATTTTGAGGTTTGCGACAATGCTGCTCAAGGATGAAGTTGGAATGCTGCAACGCGTTCCCTTGTTTTCTGGCATTGAGTTGACAAAGCTCAAACTGCTTGCGTTCACATCCGATCGCGTCAGCTACGGCGCGGGCCAGATCCTTTTCCGGCAGGGCGACGAGGGAGATGCCGCCTATGTCATCCTTTCAGGCAAGGCAGATATTCTGGTTGATTCCGATAGAGGGCCGTTAAAAGTAGCCGAAATGGCGCCAAATTCGATTGTTGGGGAGATCGCCATACTGTGCAACAGCTCGCGCACAGCCACCGTCAGAGCGGCAAGTCAGCTGGAAGCCTTGAGAATCCGCAAGGATCATTTCCTGAGGCTCATGAAGGAGTCCCCGGAAATGACCATCGAGATATTGCGGGTTCTTGCCGATCGCCTAAGCCACACCACCGCCGATCTGATCGATGCACGAAGTGCCAAATAGCCAATGAGATGCGGTCGACGCTCCCCGTCATGATAGCGCAAGCCTCTGGCTGAGAGGGTCACTGGAGGAAATCGGCAAATTTCGGGCGGAAAACGGTTCACACTTTTCCTGGTGCTCTAGCGGCAGTTGTTTGGCTACGATGAGCAACGGGACTGCGAAGGGGCTACCATGGACGACGACGTTTTCCTGGTCAGGTTTTGGGGCGTGCGCGGCAGCATTGCGGTATCCGGGCCGGAATTCGTTCGCTATGGCGGCAACACAAGTTGCATTGAGATGCGATGCGGCAAGCATACGCTTCTATTCGACGCGGGCTCTGGCCTGCGGCCTGCCGGCAGGGCGTTTCAGGCGGCGGATGTGACCGATTTCGACCTGCTTTTCACTCATTGCCATTACGATCATATCATCGGGCTGCCGGCTTTTGCGCCGATCTTTGACCCGAGCGTCAAGCTTACCGTTTGGTCCGGGCATCTTGCAGGACGCATGACGACCCGACAGATGGTCGATGAGTTCATCCGGCCGCCGTGGTTTCCGGTGAAAATGGACGTCTGCAAGGCAAAGCTCGACTGCCGCGATTTCGTGTCCGGAGACGTGCTTCGGCCGCGCGAAGGGGTGGTGGTTCGGACCGGCAGCCTTACCCATCCGGGCGGCTGCATAGGCTACCGAGTCGAATGGGGCGGCCGCGTCGTGGCGGTGATCACGGACACCGAGCACGAGACGGGCAAACTCGATCAGTCGGTGCTCGGCCTGATCGACGATGCCGACCTCGTCATTTACGATTGCACCTATACCGAGAAGGAATTGGAACGCCGCCGCGGTAACGGCCACTCGACATGGCAACAGGGCGTCAAGCTCTGTGAGGCGGCCGGTGCGCGGGGGCTCGCGCTGTTTCACCACGATCCAGCACGCACCGACGAGCAACTGGACGAGATGGAGAAACTGGCCAAGGACAGGTTTGCCGGCGCGTTTGCCGCGCGGGATGGCCAGACCCTCGAATTTCCAGTCTCATCGCATAAAAAGCGCTGAGCTATTTCTTCTACCGGCGCTGCGCGCGATCAATGTCCTGATCGGAAGCCATGCGCAGGCTTCAGTCCGTGTGGTGACTGCGAACAGCCGTTCGAGGAAAAGCCACGCCGATTCATCATGTACGAGATGGTGGGTGAGCAGGCCGACCGGTTCGTCGTCGAATGCATGCTGCAAGTGCGCGATGATAGCCTGAACCAATAGGCCGTGATCGCGGCAGCCGCGCGTGCCATGCCAATCCATGATGTCTACATTGCTGTTGATGACCGCCAGTGGAGCCGCCTTCGGCGGCCCATAGACCGACAATGCCGCAAATCCTATCGATCCAAGGTCGGATACCAGGCCGGCGTCGATCCTGTTCCAGGGGGGCACGAGGATCGGAACGGCACGTGCGCCGTGCAGACCGGTTACGTGCGCCAGCCCGCGAGCCAGATCATCGAGCACCGCTTCGCGTGGCCGATGCGGGCCGAGCTCCTGCTTTTTCTGGTCCTCGGGCGCGTGATTTCGGTGCTCCCAGCCATGGCTGGCGACCGTGGCATGCGGCGCCTCGTCAAGCCGGGCGACAAGCTTCTCATCAGTGCGGGCCGGAATGACGGCCAGAGTGACCGGAACCGCGAATTCACCGGTGAGATCGAGCAGCCGATCAAGCGCCGGCGTCGGATCCACGGCATCATCGTCGCGCAGCCAGAACTCTGCCTTACGACCGGCCCGCTGCCGGCCCGCCAGTTCTTCCATCAAGGGTTGCCAGATCCGATCGGACGATGTCATGAAACCGGGACCTTCGGAAGGAGTTCGGCCAGATGCGCCGCTGCAACGCCGAGGGAACGTTCTTCAAGGATGAAACGTCTGGCTTCCACAGCCATGATGGTTCTTTCGTCGTTACGGGCCAGAAGCCTTTCAATGGCAGAAGCGAACGCCGCCACATCGCGCGGCGGGGTGAGAAACCCGGTCTGGCCATCTCGCACGACTTCCGGCACGCCGGCGATGTCCTGAGCCACCACCGGAAGGCCGGCGGCCTGTGCTTCAAGATAGGCAACGCCATAGGCCTCGCCGTAACCCGGCCAGACGTAAATTCCTCCACGATAGAGGACATCCGGCACGGCGGCTGGCTCCATCGCGCCGAGCCATTCGATACGGTCGGCGGCAAAGCCGGCGAATTGCGCCTTGACCTCGTCACGGGCAGGCCCGTCGCCGACAACCGACATGGTCCAGGGCAAGTGGCCGATCAGACCGAGAGCTTGCGCCAGCATGCGATAGCTTTCGACTTTGTCGCCCGGGCGCATCATGGCAACGGCAACGAGGCGCGTCGGACAACCTCGTGCCGGCATTTCCTTGAATACCGATGTGTCGATAAAGGGCGACAACATATCAAGAGCGACCCCGGGTATCGCATCTGCCAGTCCCTGACGATCCCTTTGCGTGAAGCAGATGTTCAGCGCCGCCTGTTCGACGGCTCGCACCACCAACGCCTGCGTATCGGCCCACAAACCGGCATTGCGCCGCCTCGAATAGGAAGCTTCCGCTGTCACATATGGGACAGCAAAGGTCGACGCCAGCCCGGGCCCGATCAGGTCGGGCGCCTTGTAATAGGGATGATAGCAGAACCATAGATCGGGCTTGCCGTCACGATCCCAAAGCCTGGTCAGCCGCGCGGCTTCCTCTCGGACCTCTACCTTGAGCGCATCGAAACTTTTCGGCTCCGGTTCGCGTAGATAGAAGCGCAATTCGGATGCCAGTTCGACGCTGTGTCCTCCATGCTCCAGCGCCTTGACCAGCGTGCGTGCCATCTGGCGGTCGCCGGAGGCAATGGAATGATTGGGTGACTTCAGCGGCGCGTAGAAGGCAATTCGCATTCCGCGACCCTATCATCGGAAAGCATGCGCAAGTCAATTTCGAAGCATCATCGACTTCACCTTCAAGCAGTGGAATGTGCTATCTGATGCTCATGGAAACAGCTGCCGCTTCGGACCCGTTTGTCGCTTCTCTGCCGGTCTTCGCAAAGTTCGAAAGCGTTGCCGATATCGACAACTATCGGCCTCTCCCCGATGGCTGGGCGCTGGCCACCGCCGACATTGTCGGCTCGACCAAGGCGATCGAGACGGGACGCTACAAAACGGTCAATATGGCTGGCGCCAGTGTCATTTCGGCCCTGCTCAATGCGCTGGGTCGGCAAGATCTTCCCTTTGTCTTCGGCGGCGACGGGGCGCTCGTCGCATTTCCCGGCTCGGCGGTGGAGACCACCCGCAACGCGCTGGCGGCTGTCCAGAGATGGGTGGCGGACGAACTGGACCTAACCCTGCGTGCCGCAATCGTGCCGATAAAGGATATTCGAGCGCAAGGCCTCGACGTTCGCGTGGCAAGGTTCCAAGCATCCGATGCGGTCTTCTATGCCATGTTCGCCGGCGGTGGCGGCAGTTGGGCGGAAGCCGAGATGAAAGCGGGGCGCTACCGCATCGATCCTGCTCCGGCCGGCGCACGGCCGGATCTGACCGGCCTCTCCTGCCGCTGGAACCCGATCGAAACCCGGCATGGCGAAATCGTCTCGATCATAGCCATACCGGGGGCGTCGCGCGACCTGCGCGGTTTTCAGTTTCTGGCATCCGACATCATCGCCCTTGCCGGCAGGCAGGAACGCGATGGCCACCCTGTGCCGGTGAACGGGCCGGATTACAGCTTGCTGCCCGCCGGCCTCGATATCGAGGCGCGGGCCACGGCGCCGGCAGGACGGCGGTGGCTGTCGAAGCTGTGGATAGTGTTCCTGATGACGCTTACGGCCGTCACCGATAGATACGGCTGGACGATCGGCAGTTTCGATCCGAAGATCTACAAACGCGACGTGGCCAGCAATTCGGATTTCCGGAAATTCGACGACGGCTTGAAGATGACCATCGACGTTGACGCTGATGTGTTGCAACGGATCGAGAACCGGCTGAAACAGGCGGAAGAGGCGGGCATCTGCAACTATGGCCTGCACCGCCAGAAATCGGCCTTGATGACATGCCTCGTCGCCTCGCCGCTGCAGCGCGATCACGTTCATTTCATAGATGGTGCCGCCGGCGGCTATGCGATGGCTGCCGCAACCTTGAAGGCAAAGTTGCCGGTCTGATGACGGCTTGCGAGAATCCATTTTCCGCAATATGCCTCGGCCATGGTTCCTGGGACCATGGTAAGCCGCGCCTGGCAGCGGCCAGGCTATCCGAATTAACGGGAAAGCAGATTTTTGGACGCTTCACGATCGGCATATGACCGTCTGCTGAACCGTATCTCGACGCACGCCGCGCAGGTCGGCGTGATTGGATTGGGCTATGTCGGGTTGCCGCTGGCAATTGCGGTCGCACGCGCCGGCTTCCCGGTTTTCGGCTTCGACATCGAAGCCCAGAAGGTCGAGAGCCTGAACAACGGCCAATCCTACATTGAGGCGGTGACGTCGACAGCCCTTGCCGGCCACGTGGCGAGTGGACGGTTCCGCGCCACGGCGGATTTTGCCGAACTGTCCGTCTGCGATATCATCATCATCTGCGTTCCGACGCCGCTGACGAAAAACCGTGAGCCGGACCTCTCCTTTGTCAGGAACACGACTGGCGTCATCGCAAAGCATCTGCGTCTCGGCCAGCTCATCGTGCTGGAATCTACCACCTATCCCGGCACCACCGACGACGTGATCAAGCCCATACTGGAAGA
Source organism: Mesorhizobium sp. B2-5-4 (assembly GCF_006441095.1). Classification (NCBI taxonomy): domain Bacteria; kingdom Pseudomonadati; phylum Pseudomonadota; class Alphaproteobacteria; order Hyphomicrobiales; family Phyllobacteriaceae; genus Mesorhizobium; species Mesorhizobium sp. B2-5-4. Next base: position 53,325 of record NZ_VFUR01000009.1, read on the forward strand.
AACCGGTTTGCAGTCGAAGATAGACTTCTTCCTCGGCTTCTCGCCCGAACGCGAGGATCCCGGCAACCGCAGCTTTGAAGTCGCGACGATCCCCAAAGTCGTGGCAGGTGACGGCATTGAAGCGGCGACGCTCGTGCAGGCTTTCTACCAAGGCGTGGTCAAAACCGTCGTTCCGGTTTCCAGCACGGCGACCGCCGAGGCAGTCAAGCTGACGGAAAACATCTTCCGTTCGGTCAACATAGCGCTCGTCAACGAATTGAAGGTCGTGCTCGGCGCGATGGGCATCGACATCTGGGAGGTGATCGAGGCGGCCAAGAGCAAGCCCTTCGGCTACATGCCTTTCTATCCTGGCCCCGGATTGGGCGGGCACTGCGTTCCGATCGATCCCTTCTACCTGACGTGGAAGGCGCGCGAGCATGAACTGCCGACCCGCTTCATCGAGCTGGCGGCAGAGATCAACACCGCTATGCCGCGTCATGTGGTCGATGAACTGGCGAAAGCGTTGGACCGGCGCTGCGGCAAGGCGCTCAGCCGCTCGCGCATTCTCATCATCGGGCTCGCCTACAAGAAGAATGTGCCCGACATCCGCGAAAGCCCCTCATTGCGGCTCATTGAACTCATCGAGGAATGGGGCGGCAAGGCGGAATTCCACGATCCGCATGTTCCCGAGATCCCGACCACACGAGAGCATATGGCGATCAAGGGGCGCCGCTCGGTCGAATTGACCGAGGCGGCCTTGAAGGATTTCGATGCTGTCGTCGTTGCAACCGACCATGACGCGATCGACTATCAGACAATCGCTGATCACGCCGTTCTGATCGTCGACACACGCAATGTTTTTGGCCGTCTCGGGCTGCTCCGAGAGACGGTGGTGAAGGCCTGACGACGTCCCAGCCGGCAAATTTTTTGCCCGATGTCAGGATCGAGATTGCACTCTGGCCGCAGCTTCGCCACATAACGCCACAAGACATGACTGCAGTTAAGCCTGTTCCTTGGTTGCAAGGACAGTCATTCGGGCAATTCCTTCGCCGTTCTGCCGCCGAAGCCGACCCCGTTGACTTTGGGCATCTTTGGCTCGCCGGCGGACTGTGTTATGGCGGATCGAAGGATAATGGCTCCGTCTTCGACGGGTTTCGAGGTAGTATGAGCACGGCGCAAGCAGAAATTTCCACAATTCTCATGGATAAGGTTGCCGACTGGCTGACTCAGTCGGCGCTGGCCGGCAATGAGCTGGAAACATTGGTAAAGGGGTTTTGCGAACGGCTGGCTGCTGCCGGCCTGCCGTTAAAGCGGGTGCATTTGAGCTTTTCGATGCTTCATCCGCTTTATGACGCGCTTGGCTTCACCTGGATTCGCGGCCAAGGCATGGAAGTGGAAGGCTTCCGCAAAAAGGACGGCGTTCATTCTGACAGGTTCCTGACCAGCCCATACTACTATCTGCTCAGCAACAAGCTCGACCATCTGCGGCGTCGGCTCGACCCGTCGGTCCCGTCGGAATTTCCTGTTTTCGATGAACTCAGGCTTATGGGCGTGACCGATTACATGGCTTTCGTCCATCCCTTCAACGGCAATACCAGTCAGGGCATGATCGGGTCCTGGTCCACCGACAGTGCTTCAGGTTTCAGCGAGGGCATGATTTCGGCGCTGCTGCGTATCCAAAATCATCTCGCCATCGCAACCAAAATGGCGGTGCTCACCAAGTTGGCCGACAACATGATGACCACTTATCTCGGCGGCGACGCCGGCAGACGCGTGCTGGACGGCCAGATCAAGCGCGGCGAGGGCGACACAATCCGGGCCGCACTGGTCATGGCCGATATGCGCGGGTCGACAAGGCTTGCCGAAACTTCCGGCCGCGAAATCTACATCGATACGCTGAACCAGTTTTTCGATGCCATTGCTACACCTTTCAATCGCAAAGGCGGGCAGATCATGAGTTTCATAGGTGATGGCTTCATTGCCGTCTACCCTTGTGAAAGACATCGCTCGCATTCCGAGACCGCCTGCCAGTCTGCTCTGGCGGCAGCGCACAAGGCCACTGCGCGCATGGTGGATCTCAATCTGCGAAGGAAGGAAAAGGGGTTGTCCGACATAAAATTTGGCATCGGCCTGCATGTCGGCAACGTGATGTTCGGCAATGTCGGGCTTACCGACCGGCTCACATTCTCTGTCTTCGGCTCGGCTGTAAACGAGGTCCAGCGCCTCCAGACCCTGACCAAGAAATATCCGCACCGCGTTCTCGCCAGCAAAGACTTCGCCAGCTATTGCGGCGCCAGCAGCTGGCTGACGCTCGGCAGCGAGGAACTGGCGGGGATCAAGCAGAAGCTGACGGTGCTTTCACCCGATCTGTCGGGCGCTCTCGCACTCGATGAAGACGGTGCGCTGGAGCCGATTTACGACCGGAGATCGGAGGCCGAGCAGGTCATGCTGCTTCATCGCGATGCCGCACGGCAGTCGGCGGGCGACCCGAGGAAGCTCCAGTAGCCACCCCAATCTGATACGAACGCCTTTGGTAAGCAGTCCGGTCGCCGGATTCGCCGCTGGCGACCGTTTCGAATCCAAGTTGCTCTAGGCTGGCAATGCGCTAGTCTCGCTTTCTGGGTCTGCCGCCCGGGCAGGCCGGCAGGAGTGGGGCTGGTGTGAGAATGAATTCGGGCGTTGATCTACTACGGGTCGAAGATCTTGGCATCTCTTTTGCCATTATCGGGGGACCGTTGCACGCCGTCAGGCGTGCAAATCTTCGCGTCCTTCCCGGCAAGGTTACCGCGCTTGTGGGCGAGTCTGGTTCCGGAAAATCGGTTCTTAGCCAGGCAGTGATGGGCATTTTGCCGAACACAGCCCATGTTCGTGGCCGTATCCTATTTTCCGATCCTGAAAAGCCCGGCACGACACAGGATATCCTGCAGATGCCGCGTGATGGACCCGAAATCCGGGCGTTGAGGGGCAGCCGCATCGGCAAGATCTTTCAGGAGCCGATGATATCGCTTTCGCCGCTGCACACGATCGGCAACCAGGTCAGCGAATCCCTGCAGATACATACGCCCATGGCTCGGGCAGAGCGCAAGGCGCGGACCGAGGAAATGCTCGGCCTTGTCGGCTTTCCCAATCCCAAGCGCGCCTATGACATGTATCCGTTTGAACTTTCGGGAGGATTGCGTCAGCGCGCCATGATCGCCATGGCGCTTATCTGCCGGCCCGCCCTGTTGATTGCCGACGAGCCGACGACGGCGTTGGATGTCACCATCCAGGCGCAGATCCTGCAATTGCTGCGCGGGCTTCAGGCCAAGCTGAATATGGCGATGCTGCTGATCACGCACGACCTCGGTGTTGTCGCCAATGTCGCCGACGAGGTGGTGGTCATGTATCATGGCGAGATCATGGAGGCGGGACCTGTCGAGGCGATATTCCGCCGGCCAGGTCACCCTTACCTGAAGGGCCTGATGGCAGCCGTTCCGCATTTCGACCTGAAGCCGGGCGAGAGGCTAAAGGCGCTCCGCGAGGTACCGGTGAACGTCGGCACCCTGCTGGGCAAGCAGACGGCGCCGGCATCGAAGGGGCCGGACGACATCCTGTTGTCGGTCAGGGATCTGACAAAGGTTTTTACCACCCGCAAGTCCGGATGGTTCGGCGGGGATCGTCAAACCTCTGTTCGCGCCGTGGACGGCGTGAGCTTCGATATCAGGCGGGGCGAGTGCCTGGGCCTGGTCGGCGAAAGCGGTTGCGGCAAAACCACCGTCAGCAAGATGCTCATGCGGGCTGTCACGCCTAGCGGCGGCTCTGTGATCTTCAATGGCCGCGATGGACCGATCGACGTATTGGGAGGCGACAGAGACGCCCTGCGCCTGCTGCGCGCGAAAATCCAGATGGTCTTTCAGGATCCGGTTTCGTCGCTTTCACCTCGCATGACGGTGGAAAATATCTTGAGCGAGCCGCTGGAAATCCATCAACGTGGCAATGCCGCGTCCCGACTAGCCACCGTCAAGAGCCTGATGCAGGCAATCGGGCTCGATCCGCGCTTCATCAAGCGTTATCCTCATAGTTTCTCCGGCGGGCAGCGTCAGCGTATCGGCATCGCGCGCGCGTTGGCCCTGGGGCCAGAACTCCTGATCTGCGACGAGCCGGTTTCGGCGCTCGATGTCTCTGTCCAGGCGCAGATCCTGAACCTCCTGAAGGACCTGCAGAAGGAACTGGGCCTGACCTACCTGTTCATATCCCACAATCTGGCGGTGGTGGACTACATGGCGGACCGCATCGCAGTGATGTGCGGCGGGCGTATCGTCGAGCTTGCGCCGCGCGAAATTCTGCTCAGGAAACCGGTCCACCCCTACACGCGCTCACTGGTCGCCGCAGTGCCGTTTCCCGATCTCGACAGGCCGATGGATTTCAAGACGCTGAAGCTCGGCGGCGCTTCCGACGCCAGCGCATGGGGACCTCAATTCCACGACGAGGGCGAAGAGGATGTGCTGTCGCCGATCGATCTTGGCGGCGGCCACCTCGTGCTGGCCCGACGTTCGGCCGATGTCAGTGAGTTGCGCCATTGATCAGCCGTCGCACCCTCCTTGGACTCATGGCTTCGGCACTTCTGCCGGGCACGTCGCGCGCTGGCGATCTGGAGCCGGATTTTCTTCAGCCGCAGCTGAAAGCCAGGGCTCTGCCGGCACTCGCAGAGCGCCTGCCCAAGAGCCCGCGCGCGTTGAACCTCGCTGCGATGGGCCGGCAACCCGGCCAGTATGGCGGCACGCTGCGTACCATCATCGGCAGTCAGAAAGATATCCGGATGATGACGATCTACGGATATGCCCGCCTGGTCGGCTATGACGAAAAGCTTAAAATGCAACCCGACATCCTCGAAAGTTTCGAGGTGGCGCATGATCGCGTCTTCACGTTCAAGATTCGGGAAGGGCATAAATGGTCCGATGGCAGCCTGCTGACGCCGGAGGATTTTCGCTATTGCTGGGAAGATGTCTGGCTGAATGATGAGCTTTCGCAAGGCGGGCTCGCCCCTGCCCTGCTGGCGGACGGCAAGCCGCCACGTTTCGAGATCGTCGATCCGTTGACTGTCCGCTATAGTTGGGAGGCGCCCAATCCCGACTTCCTGCCCAAGCTTGCCGCTGCTTCGCCGACACCGCTTGTTTTGCCGGCCGCCTATCTCAAGCAGTTCCACAAGAAATACCAGGATCCATTCCGGCTCGCCGGCCTGATGAAGGAGAACCGGGTCCAGAAATGGACGCTCCTGCATATCCGCATGTCGCGGCAGTATCGCCCGGAGAACCCGGATCTGCCCACGCTCGATCCCTGGCAGAACCGGACCAAGCCGCCGGCTGAGCAGTTCATCTTCGAGCGAAACCCGTTCTTTCATAGAATAGACGAGAATGGCCGGCAACTGCCCTATGTCGACCGGATTGTTATGAATGTCAGCTCGTCGGCGATCATTTCCGCCAAGACCGGTGCGGGTGAGAGCGATCTGCAAAGCATGGGAATTGACTTCGCCGATTACTCTTTTCTGAAGGATGCGGAGAAGCGTTACCCCGTGAAGATGCATCTCTGGAAACGCACACAGGGTTCGCGGCTGGCGCTGTTGCCCAATCTGAATTGTGGCGACCAGGTGTGGCGTAGCCTTTTTCGTGACGTGCGCGTGCGCCGCGCACTTTCCCTCGCTGTGGACAGGCGCGAGATCAATTTGGCTGTATTCTACGGATTGGCGCAGGAAAGCGCCGATACGGTCCTGCCGGAGAGCCCGCTCTACCGGCCGGAATTCGCGAAGGCATGGATCGCCCATGATCCAGACCAGGCCAACGCCCTGCTCGACGAGGTCGGGCTTCAAGCGCGCGACGATGATGGCCTGCGGGTACTTCCCGATGGACGCCCGGCGCAGATCATAGTGGAAACGGCCGGCGAAAGCACGCTGGAAACCGACGCGCTCGAACTCATCACCGATCACTGGCGCCAGATCGGCATCGCCCTGTTCGTCCGGACTTCGCAGCGCGACATCTTCCGCAGCCGCGCACTTGGCGGCCAGATCATGATGTCGATGTGGTCGGGCATCGACAATGGCGTGCCGACCTCCGACATGAATCCGTACCAGTTGGCCCCCACCATCGACGACCAGTTGCAATGGCCGCTCTGGGGCACTTACTATCTGTCCCATGGCACGATGGGTGAGGCGCCCGATCTTCCCCCTGTGGTCGAGTTGATGGCTTTGCTCAAGCGCTGGAATGCATCGACCGAGGCCGCGGAGCGCGCCGAGATCTGGAATTCGATGCTGTCGATCTACACCGATCAGGTATTTTCGATCGGCACGGTGAACGGAACGCATCAGCCGGTTCTGGTGTCCTCACGGCTGCGCAATCTGCCTGACAAGGCGCTCTACGGCTATGACCCGACCGCCTATTTCGGAGTCTACATGCCGGATACATTCTGGCTTGGAGAGTCCTGAGCGTGTTTCGATATATTGTCTGGCGCATCGCTGTGATGGTTCCAACGCTGCTGATCATATCGGCACTGGTGTTCACGATCATCGAACTTCCCCCAGGCGATTATTTCGACAGCTATGTTTCCGAGCTTCGGGCTCAGGGCGAAGCGGTGGATTCCGATCGCATCCAAATGATGCGGAAGGAATATGGTTTCGACCAGCCGCCGGTCATTCGCTACTTCTACTGGGTCGGCGGGATGCTGCACGGCGATTTCGGCTATTCCTTCGAGTATGAGCTGCCGGTTCGCGACGTCGTCGGGGACCGAATGTGGCTGACCGTGCTGGTTTCCTTCGTCACGATCATCTTCACCTGGCTCATCGCCTTTCCCATCGGCATGTACTCCGCCACGCATCAATACAGTTGGGGCGACTATGGCCTTACGCTCTTCGGCCTTCTCGGCCTTGCCATTCCGAATTTCATGCTGGCACTGATCCTGATGTATTTCGCCAATATCTGGTTCGGCACCTCCATCGGCCATCTCATGGACCCGCAATATCTCAGTGAGCCGATGAGCTGGGCCAAGGCGAAGTCGATCCTCGCCCATCTCTGGATCCCGGTCTTGATCATCGGCACCGGCGGCACGGCAAGCATGATCCGGCGGCTGCGCGCCAATCTGCTCGATGAGCTTCACAAGCAATATGTCGTGACCGCGCGCGCCAAAGGCCTTCATCCCTTCAGGGCGCTCGTCAAATATCCGCTGCGCATGGCGCTCAATTTCTTCATTTCCGACATCGGCTCCATCCTGCCGGCCATCATCTCCGGTGCCGAAATCACGGCGATCGTGCTGTCTTTGGAAACGACGGGGCCGATGCTGATCAAGGCGCTGCAAAGCCAGGACATGTATCTGGCAGGGTCTTTCCTGATGTTCCTCGCCTTCCTGACGGTCATCGGCGTGCTGATTTCCGACCTGGCGCTGGCGCTGCTTGATCCAAGAATTCGTTTGCAGGGCGGCAGCACCAAATGAACAAGGAATCGCCCCTGCCCGCTCCGGGTGCCCCACTGCAACACTTCGTTTCCATCGCACCCTTTGACCTGCAATCGATCGAGGCGATGACGGCGGAGCAGTCGAAGGTCTTTCAGGCGTCGCAGTTGCGGCTGATGTGGTGGAAATTCCGGCGGCACCGGCTTGCCCTTGTATCCGGCATATTTCTGGCAGCGCTCTATTTCGGGATACTGATCTGCGAGTTCCTGGCGCCCTACAATCTGCACACGCGCAACATGGACTACATCTATTCGCCGCCGCAGCGGGTACACCTGTTCCATAACGGCCAGCTTGTCGGGCCGTTCGTCTATGGTCGCCAGATGACGCTGGATATGGACACACTCAAGCGGAACTACATCGACAAACAGGATGATGTTCAGCGGATTCGTTTCTTCTGCAAGGGCGACAGTTACCGGTTCTGGGGCCTGGTCGAAGGTGACTGGCATTTTGTCTGTCCTGCCGAAAACGGCCAGCTCTTTCTGGCCGGCACCGACAGGCTGGGGCGCGATGTGCTCTCGCGTATCATCTATGGCGCACGCATTTCACTGACAATCGGCCTTGTCGGCATCAGTTTCAGCTTCCTGCTCGGCATTGTCATAGGCGGACTGGCTGGCTATCACGGCGGTATCTTCGACCTGATCGTTCAACGCATAATCGAAGTTCTGCAATCGATCCCCAGCATTCCGCTATGGCTGGCTCTGGCGGCGATCATGCCGATAACCTGGAGTCCAATCCTGATCTATTTCGGCATCACCGTCATCCTCGGGCTGCTCCACTGGACCGGACTGGCGCGGGCCGTGCGTTCAAAGCTTCTGGCCTTGCGCGAGGAGGATTACGTTCTGGCCGCGCAATTGATGGGCGCCAGCAGCAGCCGCATTATCCGGCGGCACCTCATTCCCGGTTTCATGTCGCATCTGATCGCGACGGCGACGATCTCCATACCCGGCATGATCCTGGGCGAGACGGCGCTGAGCTTCCTTGGGCTGGGCCTGAGGCCACCGACAACCAGCTGGGGCATCCTGCTAACCGAGGCGCGCAGCGTCAGCGTGATCGCGTTCTATCCATGGCTGCTTTTGCCGATGCTCCCGGTCGTTCTCGTCATCTTGGCGTTCAACTTCCTCGGCGACGGCCTGCGGGACGCCGCAGACCCCTACAAGTGAGATCGCTATTCAGGCGGCACGCTGTGCCGCCTGTTCCACCCGTTATGATCCCTGCGCCCGTACTTGTTGCAGTGTTCATCGTCCGCCCTTATATGTGCCGACACTCAATCGAGCTTAGCGCGTCGCCTTAGGGATGCACTCGTGAACAGGTCGTGTCGCGGGCATAGCCGATCTCTTGATCTGGTTCAGGATACACAAAGCATATGAGTCGTCTCGAGAATTTCATCAGCAGGATGACCGCACAGCGTGACATTCTCGATCACGTCTGCACCGAGGTGGCGAAGATGGAGGGGCTTGTGCTCGAGCTCGGCCTCGGCAATGGTCGGACATTCCACCATCTGCGCGAGCGCCTGCCCGGGCGCCGGATCGTGGTGTTCGACCGCGAAGTCGGCGCACACGCCAGCTCAATTCCCGAAGCTGAAAACCTCGTGCTCGGTGAAATACGCGAAACCGGCCGCAAATTCATTGGCATCGAAGCCGCCCTTGTTCATGCCGACATCGGCACCGGCTATGATGATCGCGATTCAGTGACCGCTACCTGGCTTCCCGATCTGATTGCGAGCCTGCTTCGCGTTGGCGGATTCGCGGTCAGTGGCACGCCGCTCGATCACCCGCTGCTGCAACGCCTTCCGGCGCCGACGTCGGAGCCTGCCGATCGTTATTTCCTCTGTAAGCGCTTGTGAGCGGCCGAGAGCGCCTCACGGAAACGCTGCTCCAGCTCCTTGTTTAACGCGATCGCCAAGCGAAATCGTAGCCATTCTCGCGGGAAACCATTTCACGCTTGTCCAGGAATTGCTCTGAAATTCCTCAGGGGATTGTATATACCGCGATCTCCCGCTCAATGCCGCGCAGCGAGACTTCGTGAGGCACGGGCGTCAGCGCGTTCCTGCGCAACAGATCGGCGGTGAGATTGTCGTCGACCACCGCGCGGGTGGCGAAGATCGCCTGTGCGTTGGCCAGGTTCTGGACCCGTGAAGCAATGTTGACCGTCTGGCCAAAATAGTCCTGCCGCTCGTTCATGGACACGGCGATGCAAGGGCCGGCATGGACTCCGATCTTGAGCAGCAGGTCCTCGCGGCCGCTTTTTCCATTGAGCCCACGCATGGCATCGCGCATCCTGAGGGCCGCGGCCACCGCACGATCAGGTGTCGCGAAGGTCGCCATCACCGCATCACCGATCGTCTTCACCACCGCGCCCGCCTCGGCCGCGACGATCTCGTGCAGCACCTGGAAATGCTCGCGCACCAGATCGAAGGCTGACAGATCGCCCACCCGCTCGTAAAGCTCGGTCGATCCGCGCAGGTCGGTGAACAGGAAGGTCAGACTGGTGATCTTCAGCCGCTGGTTGATATCGAGCGTGTCCGTGCGATAGAGATCGCGAAACGTCTGGTTGGTGAGCAAGCGCTTGGCGGTCAGGAAGGGCCGGCGCTTGCCCAGGAAATCATGCAATGCGTGGCCGGCGATGAAGACCGTCGGCAGCACGCGGGTGTCGGTCCTGTTTTCCAGGGAAATGCGCAAAGGGCCTGGTTGCATCTCCAACGTCTGGTTCTGGACATGGTCGCGGTCGAAAACCAAGGAGAGGCTTCGGCGCTCCTTTGTTGGTTCGCCCTTAGCATCGATGAACTGCGCTGAATGCGTGACCGGCTCGAACACGATGACGAATTCAGGCGGAAGCTGTATGGGCAGAACCGCCTTTTCACCGGGCGCAAGCTCGATATCCTCCAGGGAGAACGCTTCCATCTTCTCCGCCAAATCCTCTTCCGGCAGATCGGCGCCGGACGCCAAGTAGATCTGGCGGAAATATTCCACCAACGGCAGTTCGTGTGGAGTGTGGGCGGCAATCTTGCGTATGCGTGGACTGACGGTGAATGTCACCTCGACCATCTCGTCGAGGGTTGGCGAATAGCCGTCGGAGCACAGCGCGCAGGTGTATTCGTCCTTCTGCATGGTTTTCAGCGTGGCGTTGGTGTCGAGCACGCCGCCGCAGCCGGGGCACAGAACATTCCAGGAAATGTCGAAGATGCCCACCCGCGCCGCATGCAGAAAGGCGCTGATGGTGCGTTCCTCGTCGATGCCATTCTTGCTGGCGAAGGCTAGCGCATTGATGCGGCAAAGCTCGCGGTCCTTGCCCTCGGCGATGGTTCGCCGGATCGCATCGATTGCCTGCGGATCGAGATCGGTCGATTGCCGCAGAAGTGAGAACAGATCCTGAGCTTCGGTCATCGTGCAGGCTCCGGAAAATGCGCCCCGAGGCGTATTGGCCGGACCGGGCTTCGGTCCGCGCACCCCATCTTACGCCGAAAGGAATCAAACGGCCATTCGAATGGATAGATCTGATGACAGCTCAATTTGCATGCGGCGGATTTTCACCGGCCGCAAGCGACACTATGATGGGTGCATGGCGCATTCATCTTTGGGGCTTTCTCCCGTGCCGACACCCGACAACCCGCCATTTCCCGCGGCGTTGCGGCTTTTCTCGGCAGGGGTCATTATCGTCCTGATCGTCGGCGCCGGCCTGTTTTTCGCGCCTGCGCTGGTCAAGCCGCGCTGGCCTTGGCCCGTCACGCCATTCAGTGCCCGCTTTCTCGGCGGCTTCTACACCGCCGAAATGGCAGTGATGGCGGCGCTCTTGGTCTGGAATCGCTGGTCGCCGGGCAGGCTCGTGCTGGTCATGGCTCTCATCTTCACCGCAATCGTGTCGGCGGTTTCGTTGATCAATCTCGGCTATTTCAACTTTGGGCGCAAAGCGACCTGGCTCTGGTTTCTGGTCTATCTTGGTTCGGTCGCGGTATCCGGGTTGTTCCTGTGGCGGGCAAGGGCCCGTCCGTCAGCAAAAGGCGTGACCCTAAGCCCCGCATGGCGCAGCTACATGTTGGCGGAAACGGCGATCCTTGGGGTCTATGGCTTCGGCATGTTGCTGTTTCCCCTGATGGTCAGCAGCACCTGGCCATGGCCGGTCGATCCCTTCCACGCCCAGGTCTACAGCGCCATCTTCCTCGCCGGCGCTGGCGGCACCTATCTCGTCTGGAAAAGTGCGCCGCGCGAAGAATTGCTGGTGCTAGGCCTGGCGCAATTTCTGGTCGGCCTGCTTTCCATTCTTGGCCTCGTTATCACCAACGCCGCGGTGCACCGGATCGACTGGACGGCGGCCGCTACATTGGGCTGGCTCGCCCTTTTCGGCTGGATCGGCATCAGCGGCGCCTTCAAACTCTACACCGCCTCCCGGTATTTTGGTTCGCATTCGACAGCATAGGCGGAGACGGCTGGATTTTCAGGTGACGTCCGGTGCATCGTGCGGGGCCGATACATTTCGCCAGGAAGCCATGACCAGCACGACCTCGCCATCCGAGAAGATCCAGCCGCAGCTCCGGGCCGTCCGGGCAAGCGATGCGGAGGCGCTTTGCGCGATCTTCAACATGCCGGGCTTCCGCTGGGGCACGTTCAGGATGCCCTTCGAGACGGTGGACCAGGTTGAGCGGCGCATCGCCAAGTCCGGCCAGGAAACCACCTGGATCGTCGCCGAATTGGACGGCAAGGTCGTCGGCCATGGCAGCCTGGTCGTACAAAGCTCGCCGCGCCGTTCACATATCGGCGAAATCAATATCGGCCTGGACGATGGCTTTGTTGGCAAAGGTATCGGCTCTGCCATCCTTGGCGCGCTGCTTGACGTGGCCGACAACTGGCGCGCCCTGAAGCGGGTCGAATTGAGCGTCTATGTCGACAACGAACCGGCCATCCACCTCTACACCAGCCACGGCTTCGAGGTCGAAGGCCGGCATGTGAAGGCCGGTTTTACCGACGGCCAGTACCGCGACCTCCTGAGTATGGCCCGGCTGCGGTTCTGAGATCCGCTTTTATCAACGCTGCTGGCGACACGAGCGCGGTCGACAGCAGGTATCCTCGGAGCGCCGGGACAGCGACAACACGCAATCTGAGGCTCATTGCATCGTCCCCCACAACCCAGTTTATGGCGTTGACGTAGACAATTCGTGCCGGATCCGCTCTCACTTGGCGTTTGCCCCGCAAGCGGCTAGACGGGACCGATGACCGACGTCTTTGATCCAACCCCTGCGCCTCCGGCGGAAATTCTGGCTGTACTGTCGCTGCTCTGCCCGGAAGTCGTGCGTGACATCGAGCAGAACTGGAATGCTTCGGTTTCCGACTACGCCCGCCATCTGTGGCGGCCGGTCGCAAAGCCTGTGTCGGGCCCGGCGATCGCTGCCCGCTCGATGCTGCGCGAAGTCCTGCATCAGCGCCTCGGTGCAATTATGCAGCCCGAGGAGATCGGCAAGGCCCTCGACGAGTTCGAGTACAAACCGGTGATCCAGTCCGGTCTGCACTGCCTGCTTCTGATGGACCGGATCACCTTCGATGCCCTCCTGTTCGCCTGGCTCGGCGCGGTCGAAAACGAGCTGTCAGCCTTCGTCGGCTTCATGGGAACGACGATGACCATGGAGACAATTGGCCGGGAGGGGCCCGGATGGCTCGATGTCGGCGACGACAAGGTCAACCTGTTTGGCATGGGGCGCCACAAGTTGTGCCGCAAAAGCGCCTGCGCGGCCGGTCCAGTCACCCTCAACAAGCGCGCGCTCGAAGCGGTGGGCGATGAAACGGATGCCAGCCGCTGGCTAGGTACACTGCTTGCCCGCCAGGATAAGGTCTTTGGAACCGCCGCCGATGCCATGACAGCGCTCAACGAGGATCTGGTCGCCAATTGGGATCGCTCCGGCATGGCCCTACCGGTTTTCATCGATGATCGGCTCGCCGCGGCTGCCATGGCGCGGCATCTACAATATGACGGCAGTCTTATTTCCAGGCTGCTCATCGAACCCGCAAGACGCCGGCGTCTCGAACATGCCTTGCAAGAGGCCGCATCGGGCCCATTCGGCAGGTTCCTGCCCAATGCCACGGACTATTTCTGGGGCATCCGCGAGGAGCGCGTGCGCAAGCTCGTTCTTGAGAACGGGAACCTGATCGAGCTTGACAAGCCGCATGGTCTGTCCATCCCGTTCGAGCGGCCACATCTCAAGCAGGCGCTGCTTGACGGCGTGCTGCTGCCGAACTTGTTCCTGACGTTCCTCGTTCTCGCCATCTTGCCGCGGGTCCGGGTTGTCGGCGGCCTGAGACAGATTGGCTATGTAGCGCTTTTCCACTCGATCCTCCTAGCTGCGTTGGACGAAACCACACCGGAAGAGCGTGATCTGGTTGCGGAGCTGCAGGTAAGGGAAAATGCTTGGGGCACCCGGGTCATCGATGAAAAGATTTCAGTCCGCGAGCAGCTTGCCCGCCTACCGGAAGGGGCGCTCTTCGCGGACCTGCTCCGGCAATACCGTTCGCGGACATTTGCCGAGGCCACCGATAACCTGAAACTGATTCGCGAAAATGCGCGATGGCGCAAGATCGGTCAAGCCTACAGCGTCTGATCCGGCCGCATGGCCTCACCTGTCATTGCTCTATACCGGCCTTGCGGAGCCCCTCCACCATGAGTTCGAAATCGGCAGGGTTCTTGTAGGGCAGGACTTTGCGACGGTATTCCAGCGAATAGTCGGGATTGACGCGAAGCACCTCCTGCCATGCCGCCTGGGCCTCGGCGAAACGGCCCAGATGGCCGTAGCTGGCGGCCAGAAGCGCCCGCGAGACGTCGGTGACAGCGTTGCGAGCCAGCCGCTGCATCAAGAGGTCAGCGGCCTCTTCGTACCTTCCAAGTTGAAACAAAGCCAAAGCCTGAAAGTGGAGAAGCACATCCGGGAAATATGGATTCAAGATTTTCCCCCGGGCAAAACTCTCGAGGGCGTCTTCGGATCTGCCCGAATAGTACAACGCCTCGCCGAGGGCAACGTGCGCTTCGGCGAAGTTCGGGTTGAGGACTAGCGCGCGCTCGGCCTCGTCGATGGCCCCATCGTGTCGCCGTGTGTACAGCATGACAATAGCAAGCGCCCAGTGCGCCCAGGGATCGCTGCCGTCCAGCATTACCGCCCGCGTTGCGGCCTCTTCCGCTTGCGCCATCGATTCGGGGGGCGACGCACCCCACCGGTTCAGGTAATCGATGCCGTGGGTAAGGGCCAGGAATGCATGGGCAGAGGCAAATTTCGGGTCCAGTTCGATGGCACGTTGCAAGAGGTTGCGAGCCGCGACGTTCGTCTCCCTCGTCAGCCGGTGCCACAGCTCCCTGCCCCGCAGGAAATAGTCATACGCCTCCGTATTGCGCGGGTACTCGGGCGCCAGCCGCTGCCGATCACCCGCGGTCAGATTAAGCGACAGCGCGCCGACGATCTGTTGCGTCACGTCGTCCTGCACGGCAAATATGTCGGTCAGGTCGCGATCGAACCGCTCCGCCCAAAGATGGCCGCCCGAGGTTGCGTCGATGAGCTGCGCGGTGATGCGCACCCGGTTCCCCGACTTGCGTACGCTACCCTCAAGAACATACCGCACGCCGAGTTTCGTGCCCACCTCCTGCACACGGACGTTCTGGCCCTTGAAGGTGAACGACGAATTGCGTGCGATGACGAAGAGCTGCGACAGTTTGGACAGGGCCGTGATGATATCCTCGGAGATGCCGTCGGCGAAGTAGTCCTGTTCGGCGTCACCGCTCATGTTGGCGAACGGCAGCACGGCGATCGACAGCTTCGGCGGCACTGCCGTAGCCGGCCGGCTAGTTGCGCTTTCCGGGATCGCGGTCCCGGCGCTGCCAACTTGTAGCGAATAGACCCGGATCGGCTCGGCGATGTTCTTGAGCTGTGTGCTGCCGAGATCGCTGACGGAGAGGTCGAGCCTGGCCTTGACCTGGCGATAGGCATCCTCGGACAGGCAGATGGCGCCGGCCGCCGCGAGTCCCTCCAAACGCGAAGCGATGTTGACGCCGTCGCCCATCAGGTCGCCGTCGCTTTCTTCGACCACATCTCCCAGATGGATGCCGATTCTGAACTCGATACGGCGGTCTTGCGGCACGCCTGCATTGCGCTCAACCATACCATTCTGAACCTCTATGGCGCAGCGCACGGCATCCACCACACTGCGGAACTCAACCAGCGCCCCATCGCCAGTGCGCTTGATCACCCGGCCGTGGTGCACTGCAATGATCGGATCGATCAGGTCGCTGCGCAGTGCCCGCAACCTCGCCAATGTACGATCTTCGTCCGCGCTCGCGAGCCGGCTATATCCGACCACATCCGCAGCTAGAATTGCGGCTAGCTTACGATTCTCGCTCAAGGGTCCGTCTCCTTATCTTCACGATAGCAGGAAGACCGAACCAAGAGGGAACTTTCGCAATCGACAGCCACGCAGAACCGAATTGGCTGCGCGCTGTCACAGGCCCCACCCGATCGCCGATGCCCATTTGCGCTGCCGCTTGCCCATCGACGGCTATGGGTTCATGCTTGTGAATACACCGGCCGGGAAATGCGTAGGGAGAACACGCCGTCACGGCCCCTAGTGAGGTCTGGCTCGATGGACTGCGCAGGCTGCGGTTTCGAGGTTGAGGGCGGTTACGCTTTCTGTCCGAGGTGTGGCAAGCGCCAGCCCGTGCCATGCGCCAGTTGCGGTTATCCCTGCGCATCTGATTTCGGGTTCTGTCCGAAATGTGGGGCAAGCGTCGGTGCGCCCGCAAAAGCCGTCGAACGGCTTGCTCCGACACCAAGCCGAACCATTGTGCCGCCCTCTCGAACTCCGTCGCTGCTTGCGAACATTGATAACGACGAAGGGCTGCAGCCCATCTCTGACGCCGATCGCCGGACGGTAACCGTCCTCTTTGCCGACCTTTGCGGCTTCACGACACTCAGCGAGCAGCTCGACCCCGAGGTCATGCAAACGCTGCAGAACGAGCTGTTCAAGGAATTGACGGCGGCGGTGCGAAATTTTGGTGGGTTCGTCGACAAATTCATCGGCGATGCACTGCTCGCTTTGTTCGGTGCGCCGGTCGCGCATGAGGACGATCCGGAACGTGCGCTTCGCGCCGCTCTCGACATGATCGCCCGGACGGCGCGGCTCGGCGAAAGCACCCCCCACTCCGGCTCGCCTCTATTACTTCATATTGGCATAAACACTGGCCCCGTCGTTACTGGACGATTAGGCATCGGCACCGCCAAATCCTATTCCGTGACCGGCGACACGGTGAATACAGCACAACGCCTGCAATCGCTGGCCGCACCGGGTGAAGTGCTGGTAGGCGAACTCACTCACAGGCTGACCCGGCATGCCTTCTCTTACGAGTCGATGGGTGATGTCGTGCTTCGCGGCAAGGCTGGCAGTGTGCTCGTCCATCGATTGGATGCACCGCTTGCGGTGCCGCGTGCAGCGCGTGGGCTCGAGGCGCTCGGCCTCAGCGCGCCGATGATAGGTCGTGCTGCGGAGCTCAACAGAATGCTGGCGAGCCTTGACCAGGCGTGCGGCGGCACGGCCCAACTTGTCCGCCTCGTCGGAGAAGCCGGTATCGGGAAATCGCGGCTGGTGAAGGAGTTCGTCGCCCGTGTCGGCGACGAGGACCGTTTTCGCAACGTCGCCGTGCGACAGACCACGTGCTCACCACTGGGCGAACAATCATTTGGCGCCTTGGGCGCAGTGGTGCGCAGTGCTGCCGCGATGATGCAAAACGACGATGGGGACGATATGCGGGGGAAGCTCTCAGGCTTGCTTGCCGATCTCGGCCTGCAGGGCGAGGAGGCGAAGCGGCTGATGCCTTTGCTCTACCATGTGGTTGGGCTTGGCGACCCGGATGCCACCTTGCAGCATGTCGAACCCGAGCAGCTACGGCGGCAAATTTTCTACGCGGTCCGCACCATCATCGAACGACGGCTTGCGTTGTCGCCGCTGTTAATTGTCGTCGAAGACCTGCACTGGGCCGACGCCGTTTCGCTCGAGGCACTACGTTTCGTGATGGACAGGTTGGAACGCACGCGGTTAATGGTGCTGGTCACGCATCGCTCGGCACCGGAGAGCGGCCAGCTCGACTCAAGTCGGGTCAGTCACACGGCGCTGAGGCTTTCGCCGCTCAACAGCGATGAAGGACGCAGCCTGCTGGCGGCGCTTTTCGGCGAGAGCTGGGTAAGCTCCGCAGCAGGGCTCGTCGATCAAATCCTCGACCGAGCGGGTGGCAACCCTCTTTTTGTAGAGGAGATTGTTCGCGGCCTTGTTGATCGCGGTGTACTGGTGCGCGAGGGGCAGCGATGGCGGACCGTAGCAGGCGAAGTCGCAACCGACATTCCCGCCACTATCCAGGCAATGTTGCTTGCTCGCGTCGACCGGCTGCCACAAGAGGTGCGTCGGTTGGCCCAGGAAGCCGCGGTAATCGGCGCGCGCTTCGATGCCACCCTTCTGAAGACCGTGACAGCCGACCCCGCCCGGCTAGAAGCAGGCTGCGAACTGCTTTGCGATGCGGAAATCATCGAGGAAGTTGCCGGATCAGGCTCCGTCTCGTCGCAAAGCTACCGCTTTACGCAAACCTTGCTGCAGGACGTGATCTACCAGAATCTGCTCCGGCAACGCCGGACCGAAATCCACGGGCGGATAGGTGCTGCCTTGGAGCAACTGTGCGGCGATAATCCGGAACGGCTCGAGGACTTGACCGTGCTCGGTCACCAGTTCGCACAAAGCGCCGAGCGGGAGAAGGGCGCGCGTTACCTGCAGGCGGCCGGCGATCGCGCCCGCATGATATACGCCAACGACGACGCCCTTCGTTTCTACGAGCGAGCACTGACTGCGTTGGAGGCGACCGGGCAAACACCGCTCAAACTGACAATTGCCGAGC
The DNA here is from genome assembly GCF_006441095.1 of Mesorhizobium sp. B2-5-4. Classification (NCBI taxonomy): domain Bacteria; kingdom Pseudomonadati; phylum Pseudomonadota; class Alphaproteobacteria; order Hyphomicrobiales; family Phyllobacteriaceae; genus Mesorhizobium; species Mesorhizobium sp. B2-5-4. Next base: position 71,682 of record NZ_VFUR01000009.1, read on the forward strand.
GCATTGCCGATTTGAGCGGCTCGGCGGGCCGCCGCGAGATCGCGCACCACCACTACGAGGCGGCCTTGCAGGCATACCGTGAGTCGGCTGATCGCGTAGCCTCTGCGCGCGTTTTGCGTAAAATCGGTCGGCTGCTCTGGGACGTCGGCAAGCGGGACAAAGCAGAATTCCGCTACGCTGAAGCGGCAGCGCTCCTCGATGGAGCGGATGCTCCGGTCGAGCAGGCGCATCTCTGGCAAGAACGTGGCCGACAGGCGTTCCGTAGCGGAGATCACGCTCTCGCGGCAAAATGGGCAGACGCGGCGTTGGATTGCGTACGCACGCGGACTACGGAGCATGTCTCCGAGGTGGGGCGTGATGCCACTCTCGTGACCGCCGAGGCACTCAATACCAAGGCTGTCGCACTGGCTCGCCTTGGGCGAAACCGTGAAGCCGTGCGTCAGGTCGAGCATAGCATTGAATTGGCCGAAGCCGCCGGTCTGCTGGGCGCGGCCTGTCGCGGCTACACCAATCTAGGCGTGCTTTACACGACCATCGATCCCGCACAGGCGATGGAGGTCTGTCGACGCGGTCTTGACGTCGCGCGCCATATTGGGGATTTGGGCTTCCAGGCGCGCCTTCTCGCCAATCTGGCGGTCGCTTGTTGTACTTTCACGGATCGCTGTCCAACAGAGGGCGTGCCTGCTGCCGAGAAAGCCATCGAGATCGACCGCGCACTCGACCAGCGAGAGCACCTGCCGGTGCCATTGATTGTGCTTGGGCAAATCCACCAATGCAACGGCCGTCCGGAACTGGCCCTTGGCTTGTTCCACGAAGCACTGGAGGTAGCGCGCGAAACGGGCGAGCCCCAACTGCTGTTTCCGTGCTATGATGGTCTGGCAACGCTTAATCTCGACTTCGACAATCTTGCCGAGGCCGAACGCTACTTTTCCTTGGCGCAGGGTATATGCGCCCAGCACGGGCTCGACCCGGAAACGCTTGTGGTGCTGCCCTTTCTCGATTAGCCGGGGTTGGAGGTTGGAAATGTCCGCGCGTAGTGACTTGGTACCGCTTCAACCGGGCGACCGTGCGCCGAACTTGGTCCTCGACGCCATTACCCAGGATGGCAAGATCGCGCTTGACGACTTTCGCGGACAAAAACCGGTGCTGGTTGGTCTGTTTCGAGGTCTGCATTGTGCGTTTTGCCGGCGCCATATCGCCGCTCAGGCGCGGCTTGATCCGGAGCTGCGCGAAAAGGGCGTGGAGAGCCTGACGGTGGTCAACACACCGATCGAACGGGCGCGTCTTTATTTCCGCTACCACCCGATGCCGACTCTGCTTGCGGCCTCAGATCCTGAACGCGCTTCACATCGTGCTTTTGGGCTGCCCAATCTCGAATTCACCCAAAACGAGACGAACTGGCCGTACAAGGTCTCGATCGCAGCGGCAAAGGATATGCGGGTCGACATGCCAGGCGAGTTGCCCGGTCCCATGGATCCTTTTGCGGCCAGCGAATTCCTCGACAAGAAGGACAATTACGAAGTGACCGAAGCCGACGAGCAGATGATGGCGACGGGACACGGACAACTGATCGGTCAGTTCCTACTGGACCGGCAAGGGATCGTCCGCTGGAGCTTCACGGAGGTGCCAGAAGGTGGACGATACATGTTTGGGGCGCCAAACCCGCAAGAGCTGATGTCAGCCGTGTCCCAAGTCGTCCAATAAGTTGTCGGAAGACTGGATTGCTGCCATTTGCAATGCGGACAATGAAGGCCACAATCGGTCAAAACTTCGCGTTACAGCTTGGGGCCTGAGATGCATGGGCCCAGGATCGGTACTGCTGCGCGGCAATCAGGCCGGGAGCCGCCACATTCGCACACGACCTGTACCACGCAATTCCGTTTCCTCGAGTGGGTCGCAAGCAAAATTTGGTCCAAGCATTTGGCGAGTTGCATCCGAAATGCGGATTTCATCGGGCTCCGCGGAGGTTTGAATACGCGAGGCAAGATTAACCGTCTCGCCCCACAGGTCATAGGCGAACCGCCTCTTGCCTATGACGCCGGCGACGATTGGCCCTGAGTGAATTCCAATTCTGAGTCTCAGCGGTTCTCCTGCGAAGCGTTCGCGCTTGACCGCCTTACGCAGCTCAAGTGCATAGCGCGCGAGTGCCTTCGCATGATCGGCTCGCGCGGTGGGCAGGCCAGCGACTACCATCACACAATCGCCGATTGTTTTGATCTTTTCGCAGCCGTATCGTTCCGAGAGACGATCCGCCGCCTTGAAGAAGTAATTTAAAATAGCGAGCGTCGTCACGGCTCCGACGCTCCGCGCTCGTTCTGTAAAACCGACTATGTCGGCAAAAAGCACACTCACTTCTGCGTGGTTGTCAGCAATTTTTTTGTGCGCTTTTAACCGCTCCGCGATCGACGCCGGAAGAATGTTGAGGAGCAGGGTTTCGGCGCGCTGGTATTCACGCGCCAATCCCTCCTGGCTCTTCCTCAACGCCTCGTTCGTCGATTGTAATTTCTCGTTGAGTTGACGCTCCCTCTCTTGCAGGAGTGTCATTTCATAAGCTTTTTGTTGAAGCCGCTGCCTATTGTCGCGTTCGGCAGTCGCGTCAAGAAAGAGCAGCCACACGCAGGCACTGTCAGCAAAAAAATGAAGGTCAGCGACACGCCCGCTGGGCAGTTCGACCATGGCAATGTGAAAAGGAAGCTCCGGGCAAGGCAGCAAACCTTCCATGAATTCAAGCTGCTCGGCAACAGGCTCGCCAATGCGAAGCGATGAGAGCCCGTAATGCTCAACATTACCGCCCTTCGCAGCCACGCAAAGCTGAGTGTCGATTTTCAGATACGCGACGGAGTTCCCATTGTAGAAGAAATTGAAAATCCAACTGCTAACTTCTTTGGGCAATCCGCGCATGGTCTACTTGGTTACCATCAAGGCAAGTTGACGAAACGCATCATCGACATTCTCACCCGACAGCGCACTCGTGAGATAGATTTGCCATCCACGCTGCCTGAGTTCGTTGATATCACTATCCGATATTGCCCACCGATCGGCCAGGTCGGATTTGTTGATCAGCACTACGAACGGCATTGGGCCAAATTCGGCCTCGGCCCGTTCGCGCAGCGTGAGCGCCACGGCAAGCGTCGCAGCGCGGGTTCCATCGACGACTAGCACAAGCCCGGTTGCACCTCGAACATAGCTGACGCGGAATGAGCCGATGTCGTCTTCGCCGGCCAAGTCCCACAAAATCAGATCGACGGTTTTATCCGGGAGTGCGACATTCTTCTTGTCGATTTTCACTCCCACCGTGGTCAGGTAGGTTTCTGAAAAGATGCTTTGCACAAACCTGCGAACCAGGCTCGTCTTTCCGACAGCGAACCCGCCCAGCATGCAGATCTTTTTTTGCACCATCTTGGGCCCCCCTAGTCCAGGTTTACCGTAATCGAAACCCGGCGATTGGTGGAGCTCCCGGCTTGACTGTTTTCAGGCACCAGCGGCTCAAAAGTGCCCGCGCCCCGAACCAGCAGCAGTTCCGGAGCGACGCCGCGTTTGTTGAGAAGCGCACGAACGGTCTCGGCGCGGGCTGCACTGATCGACGCGTTGGCCGTCTCACGGCCAGTGGCGTCCGAATGCCCGGTCAACATGAACCGTGCTGTTACGCCTGACTTGCGGGCATCTTGGGCGAATTCCTTTATTTGATTCGCCAACCTGTCGAGAACCGGCAACTGCTCAGGTCCCGGCACAACTTTGCCGGAAGAGAAGAAAATATCGGTCGTCTGGATGGCCTCTCTCAAATAATTAAGGTCCGCAAGGTTCAGCTCGTGCAGCTGCGAGACATCCAGAACCACTCCGTCCGCCGAAAGCTGTTCGGCGGCGGCCTGCGCCCGGTTGATCCAGCCGGCAGGAGCCTCCCCCACGACTAGGATGCGACCTTGGATGATCGAAAGCTGAACCGATTTCGGCGGGGACAGCGACGCCGTCAGCCGCTTCACCACGAACTTTGGATCAAGGCTCTGAAAGAATTGCCACTGTGAATGAACGCGGGCGGGATCAACCTGCGTTCCGGACAGCAGGGCTTGCGGGTCGGCGGCAAGCGGGTCTCTCAGGCCGGAAATGTAGAATTGGCCGCCCCTAACCGTCTGCTGGGCGACGATGATCCCCGATTGGGCCTCAAGTCGCGACACATAATACTGCCAGTGCTCCGCCTCGCGTGCTTCGGGGCTCACATCACGAACCTTGGAGATGTCGAATTCCGGTCCGCCTACCGAAAGCTGTCGGGCCGCGGCGCGCGCCCGATCTATCCAAGTGTCGGGAGCCTCACCCTCGGCCACAATGCGATTGTCGACGATCGAAAGCCGAACCGATTTCAGCGGATACAGCGACGCCGTCAGCCGCTTCAACACGAACTCCGGTTCAAGGCTCTGATAGGATTGCCATTGCGAATGGACCTTGCCGGGATCGACCTGCGTTCCCGACAGCAGGGCTTGCGGGTCGGCGGCAAGCGGGTCCCGCAGGCCGGCAATATAGAATTGGCCATCGCGTATATTTTGTTCGGCAACGATCATGCCCGGCTGGCTCTCCAGGCGCGACACATAGGCCTGCCAGTGCTCTGCCGCGCGTGCTTCGGGGCTTACATCGCGGACCCTTGAGACATCGAATACCGGGCCTCCCGCCGAAAGCTGTCGGGCGGCTGCGCGCGCCCGATCTATCCAGGTGTCAGGAGCCTCACCCTCTGCAACGATGCGCCCATCGACGATGGCAAGCCGTACGGACTCCGGCGGAGCCAGCGACGCCGTCAGCCGCTTCAGCACGAACTCCGGTCCAAGGCTTTGATAGGATTGCCACTGCGAATGGACCCGGGCAGGATCGACCTGCGTTCCCGACAGCAGGGCTTGCGGGTCAGCGGCAAGCGGGTCTCTCAGGCCGGCAATATAGAATTGGCCATCGCGTATCTTTTGTTCGGCAACGATGATGCCCGGCTGGGTCTCCAGTCGCGACACATAGGCCTGCCAGTGCTCTGCCGCGCGTGCTTCGGGGCTTACATCGCGGACCCTTGAGATATCGAATACCGGGCCGCCTGCCGAAAGCTGTCGGGCCGCTGCGCGCGCCCGATCTATCCAGGTGTCGGGAGCCTCACCCTGGGCAACGATGCGCCCATCGATGATGGCAAGCCGTACTGACTCCGGCGGAGCCAGCGATGCCGTCAGCCGCTTCAACACGAACTCCGGTTCGAGGCTCTGATAAAATTGCCACTGCGAATGGACCCTGCCGGGATCGACCTGCGTTCCTGACAGCAGGACTTGCGGGTCAGCGGCAAGCGGGTCTCGCAGGCCGGCAATATAGAATTGGCCATTGCGTATCTTTTGTTCGGCAACGATGATGCCCGGCTGGCTCTCCAGTCGCGACACATAAGCCTGCCAGCGCTGCCCGGATTGCCATGAAAGAAAGAACCAACCGCCTGCCAGAACCAACAGCAGCAGGCCCAGGCCCACCACCAGCCACGGAAATCCCTGGTTTGATTCCTCCTGCTTCAGCTCGACGCAAGTCTGCAGCTGCGCCTCTATGCCGGCCAACTGCGACCCGTCGCCGTCAAACTCCATTAAAGCCTGCGAGTAGTCCTCATGGACACGGAGCAACACGTCGCGAACTATGTCATGCAGTCCTTCTGGGGGGTTTCCTCGGATCACCGAAACCAGGGTCGCGAACGGTCCTACTTCTGACCAGAGACGAAGGTCGCCAAAACGAATAGTGTCCAGGCCGCTCTGCTCCTTCTCGTTGAATGAGTCCTTCACAAAGTCTTGGATTGCACTCAGCATAGAAGAGATCAGTTGAGGATCTTCGCTCGTCGCATTGTCGGCAGCTACATGCGCTATCAAAAGCCCAGAAGTACGGTTAATCAGAAAGACATGTTCAACACGATAGAGAAGAGAATGCTTAAGCACAACTTCCGAGAAGCTGGCCCCAGTTCTCCAAGATTCAAGTCTCCACTTGAGCCCATGCCAGGTAAATATATGCCTTAAGGTTTCGTTCAGCGACTGAAACGTCTGGTCTATCTTTTCCCCGATTGACTTGCGAATTGCTGGAAGAAACACAGGGTATAATATATCCGTCAGCGTGCGCGGGCTCTTCTGGATCGACCGTTGCACAGCCCTTTCGACAGCCGGCGCAAGGGCCTCACCGAGTTGCGCATGAGGGGCTCGTGCGGCCGCACTGGGAAGCACGTCGCCCACTGCTGCGGCAAGCTGCTCCGGTTCGTCGAGCAGATGCGTAACTCGTGAAAGCTCTGAAATTTCGCGGCTGACCAGCAACTGGCGCAGCGTTTCCATGCGAGGATCGGCGGATGGAACTCCGTCGAGACGCGCACGGTAGTCCGGATCAACGTTCCGGGCAATTTCGATCAAAAGACGGGCCAGAGCCTCGCGATCAATCTCTGTATCGTTCGAGGCTGTTCTTTGCGGAAGGCTGATTGGGTCGACGGTCGACGTCAAATCCGATCAACTCACTTTCCAGCTACGGTCCGAGTTGTTCTTGCTGCCGACGGGATCCTGATTCAGACATTTTGCAACCTCGACAAACAGGCCAGCCAAAAGATTTCGATCGGTCTTGACGTTGCCGAGATCGGAAAACATTTTTTCCATCAGCATCTGAATGCCTTCATTCTTTTGCTTGATTTCCTCACGCAGCAAATGATCGTTTCGGTTTATCCGGTCGGCAATCTCGCGCTCAAGCTCGTTCAATTGATCCGACAATGCGCGCACCTGCTTTTCAAGCGCCTGATTTTGTTCGCGAAGATTTCGGTCAATCTCCTTGTCGGCGTCGGCTCGCGCGTCTTTTTCGTTCCGCAACTGCGCCGCAAGCGAGTCGATCTGCTTTTTCGCATTTGACTCGTACATTTCAAGATTGCGCTTGGCCTCGGATTCGACATCCTTGAAGCGCTGCAAGACCCGTTCTTCAAGCTTGGAAAAGCGGCGGTCATAGTCCTGCATCTGGTTGCCGAACAGCAGATCACGTATCTTGTCGACACCTACAGCGTCGCCGGGGGTCCCGCTCTCGCGAGCCTGGCCCGCCATGAAGGCGAGCCCGTTGGCGTCTGCATTACTTGTCAGATTTCCGTCCGCTTTATTTGCCGGAGAAGCGGTACTCGAAGATTCCTTGGCCATCCCTATACCCTTCATTTAAACAGCTACCAGCGTGCTAATTTAGCAACTAGTAAAGATGTCAGCAAAATACCCGGCTCGCAAGCCGGAATCTTCTCCGCCTAAGCCGGTTCACGCGTAAATTTGACATACGGCTCGAGCTCGACAATCTGCCCAGTGAACAGACCCTTTTGCGTTATCATGTGCGTAGATTGGCGGCGCCCTGGATTTATGATTAGCAACTGCGGCGCGCTCGCAGTTCGGCCGCGGTTCCGATTAGTTCGATCAGGATCAGCTTGCCCTCGCGTCTTCGCCCGTGACCATCTTTTGTTGCCGGGCGGCGCAGCACTAAGGCTCGGGCATGAGCGCCTGCCATTCACGCCTGTCTTCAGGTCTTTTTTTGCTACCCTAATTGGCCCCGATCTTGACAGGGCAGTGCTGCCATCCGATTCCGGTATCGGGTTTCGACATTCCCAACTCTTGCAGAAGAAAACGAAAGCTCAATGATCCAGAATAATGCTACCGCAAGGGTGTGGTACCGATGTTCAATGTCGAGCAAAACATCGGCGCAATGCATGCCGGCATTCGCCGGCAGACCTGCCGGATATTGGGTATAGTCATGGTCGACGTTGGGCTCGAATGGATCGGCATCGATCGTGCCGGCCTGCGCCGACAAAGATCAACGCAACTTGTTCTACCTGTTACGAACCGGGCGCGGGTGAGACAACGTGGCGTATAGTCCATTGGTCTCAATCATAGTTCCTGCGCACAACGCGGAGGTAACGCTGACGCGCGCACTCGATTGCCTTCTCGATCAGGAAACCGCGTATTGGGAGGCGATCATCGTTGACGACGCCTCCACGGACCGCACCCCCGCGATCATCGCCGCTTATGTGGAACAGGATGCCCGATTTCGGACCTTGAGTTCTTGCGCGAAAAGCCCCGCCGGCGCACGTAACAATGGGATTTCGGCGGCGCGCGGCCACTGGCTGATGTTCCTGGATGCCGACGACTGGGTGGATGCCAGCTTCCTTACGAAAATGCTGGCCGCACTGAAAGCCGCTCCTGATGCAGTGGCCGCCTATTGCGGTTCGCGGCGCGTGATGCCCAATGGAGCACTCACCCCGGCGAGCATCGCGCCCGAGGTCGCAAGCCAGCCCTTCGAAACGTTCGCCCGCCGATGTGCCATCGCCACTCACGCGCTGCTGGTCGATCGGGCGACGGTTGTGGAGTTGGGCGGTTTTGATGTGTCGCTTTCCACCTGCGAGGGATGGGATCTGTGGCAGCGCGTCGCACGTCTGGGCAAAAATTGGGTGATGGTGGACGAGCCGCTCGCCTTTTATCGGACCAGCCCCAACGCGCTTACCCGCAATGCGAAGCAAATGCTGGAAGACGCGGAAATCGTTGTCGCCCGCGGTTTTTCCACCGACCCGAGGGTCAGGCACCCCGCGCCGGCGCATGCCAATGGGGCGATCTCGGCGGACGGCCGCACCGCTTCCGAAGCACTGGCGTGGTTTGCCTTGTGGAACGCTGCGTCGGATTGCGGCAGCGACGGCGGCTTGATCAACCCGCAATCCCTGCGCGCGCTCCCGGCAAGGCGTAAGTGGGCGCGCGAGATCGCCAAGGTGGCCTTCGACGGCCTGATGGTAGGAAGCTTATCGGTGCCAGCCCATATGGCTGCCCTGTGGGACAGGTTTGGCGGCGCCATCACCGAGTTGATCATCGAACTCGGCAAGGTCTGGGGCGACCCGGTTGCGGGTCGTCGGGTCCAGTATCATCTCGAGCAAATGCTGCTCGATGCCGACGATCTTGCCGCTCCCCGCAGGCTGGCGCGCACCCTCGGAATTCGCGTCGACGCTCGAAATCCAGCCTCGACCGAGCTTCCGGAAGGAATCGATCAAATCTATGCCTACCTGATGATGGATAGCCAGATCGAGGCTGTCGTGCAGTTCGGCGTACTCGGGAAAGTGACAAGGCGCCATTGGATTGAACTGATCCGGAATTTCCTAAAACAAAAGGACGACGGTGCCGACACATCAAGCACGCTGGCCGCCGAGGCACTGTCGACCACAGCGGAACGCCGGCCTGATCCGGACAGCCACTTCGGTAAACTCGCGCAATTGATGTCGGAAGCGCGGGAACTGGTTCGGTCAAGCGCCGAAGCAACGCAGCCGCTTCCGGCGCCGCGCCGTGCACCGGCCTCGAATGGCCACAACAAGGATCGTACGTCGTTCTGGAACCGGTATTTCGCGACAGAGGATCCCTGGAACTACAGCTCGCCCTACGAACAGGAAAAGTATGAGCGGCAGCTCGAAATTCTGCCGGCCGGTCCCATCGGACGGGCGCTTGAACTGGCCTGTGCGGAAGGCCATTTCACGCGCCAATTGGCGCCCCGAGTGGGCCATTTGACTGCCACCGACATTTCCGCCGTAGCCATCGAGCGGGCGCGCGCGCGCTGCATCGACCAACCGAATGTCGAGTTCGGCGTACTGGATTTCTTTGCGGACACGCTGCCCAATGAGATGGATCTGATCGTCTGTTCGGAAGTGCTCTACTACCTCGATGATCTCGCCGGGTTGCGGCGCATCGCCAAAAAATTCGTTGAGGCACTGGCGCCTCGCGGGAGTTTCATCAACGCACACGCATTCGTGCTACGCGACAATATTGAAAGGACGGGTTTCGACTGGAACACATTCGGTGCACAAACGATCTCGCAAACCCTGGCAGAGACCGAAGGCCTCGTCCTTACGCAATCGATCCAGACCGAACTCTATCGGATAGATCGCTTCTGCCGCCTGTCGCCGGATCACGTGGCGACGGAGCCGGTGATTGATCATGTGCCGGTCCGCGCATCCCTGGCAATCGGCGTCGCGCGTAATATCGTCTGGGGCGGGGCGCGGGTCTTACGCCGCGACGTCGCGCGTCACGAGCGGCGGCAACGTATCCCTGTCCTCATGTATCACAGCGTCGCCGATGAAGGTCCGGCCGCGCTCGCCCGTTTCCGGCTCACGCCCGCTGCATTCGCAAGCCAGATGGCATGGCTGCGCGCAAATGGCTTTCACGCGATCATGTCCGAGCAACTGGAATGGTCCATCGCCAACCGTCAGCCTTTCGCTGGCCGCCCGGTGCTCATCACCTTCGATGACGGATTCCAGAACTTTGCCGACCATGCCTGGCCGATCTTGCGAGCGAACGACTTGACCGCGGAGGTCTTCCTGGTGACGGACCTTGTGGGGGAAAGCGCGCGGTGGGATGCCGACTTTGGTCCACCGGCCCCGCTCATGGACGCCGGGACGGTGCGTCGCCTCGCCGCCGAAGGTGCTTTCTTCGGCAGCCACCTGGCGACGCACCGCCCCATCGATGGTCTGTCGAGCTCTGAATTGGCCGCCGAGCTCCTGCGGTCTCGTATGTTCATCGAACGGTGGACCGGCCGGCCAACCTCGGCGTTCGCGGCACCCTTCTCTGTCACCGATCGACGGCTCGGCAGGCTGGCGAAGGAGTCCGGCTATCGGATCGGCTTCGGCGCCAGGCACGGGCCGGCGGAGCTCAATAGCGATCCCATCGACCTTCCGCGCATCGAGATTCGTGGGGATCGCTCGCTCGATGACTTTGTTGCCATCGTCGAGGCCGTTCTCAATTGAACGTGAACTTTGTTCATGTCGTATTTCCGCTCACAATGCGCAAGATCGAAAGACGCCAGGTGTAGAGGGCGATGCGACTGTCTATTGCGCTAGTGGCAATAGACGCACACGGTGACGCTTTTGGCTGCCACGATGGGGTCGGCGATGCTCAACGCGGCATACGTTCTGCTCTACCAGAAGCCCCGGTGACGCCCAGCGTCTTCGAATTACGGATCACATCCATGATTTGCGCGACCGACCCTGCGCAATGGTCTAGCTTGAACGATGACGTCTTGTACCACAACATCGGCTTCTTCAAGGTAGGAGCAATGGCGGGCATAGATGTCGTCGCTTGCCGATTTGACCGGAAAGTTTACAGCACGATGCCACTCATGATTCGACGATTGGGAACCAGGAACCTGGCGCGCCCGGCACAACGTCGCCGACACCTTGGCGCGATGTTCGTCCTGGTTTCCAGGCCGCTCATCTTTGGCATCATTCTCTTATTGGCTGGTCCAGCGCAGGCGCAGGCGCCGGCAACCGTCCCGCCTCAAAGGGTCAAACAGCTATTCGAGCTGCTCGACGATGCGTCAGTGAAGGCCTGGGTGGCCGAACAGCGAAATCAGGACGCTGGGTCAACGAGAGCGCCTGCGGAGACAGGAGCTTCTCCGGCCGACGCACCGTCCGGCGCAGCGACCGCACCAGGCCAGATGAATACGATGGCATCCTCGACGCTCGATATGATCAGGCATCATATCGGAATAATCGTGCACACTTTGCCCCTGCTGCCAAGCCAGTTCGCGCGCGTTCGGGCAGAGACCATGGAGGACATGTCCAGCAAGGGATCTGCCGGTGTACTCTTGCTGATTGCGATGTTCATCGCTGCCGGCCTGGCGTTCACTTGGGCAACATACAAGTTGACCCGTCCATTTCGTCTCTGGATTATCGCGCAACCGAAGGGTACGCCCGTTGGGCGGGCCAAGAAAATCGGCGGTCGCATGCTTTATTCCAGCATGCTGATCGTCTCGTTCGCACTGGGCAGCGCCGGCGCGTTCATGCTGTTCGACTGGCCAATGCTTATCCGCGAGATTGTACTGACATTTCTGATGGCGGCAGTCATTACATGGGGTGTGCGCATGTACGTCATGGCCATACTCGTCCCTTCCTTCATGAACGTCGAGAACGCTGTAGAAGTTCGTGCTTTGCCGATCACCAACGAAGCGGCTGACCATTGGTCCTATTGGCTACCTCGAATCGTTGGCGTCTTCGCCTTCTTCGCCGCCGCGTTCATCCTCTTGCCAGGTCTCGGCATCGATCAGGACGGAATGATGGTCCTGTCGCTTGGCGCCGATTTCGTGCTGCTGTTGCTTTTGCTGCTGGCCATCTGGCGTCGGCCAAGAACGCAGCGAGACGGTGCGCGCCACAGCGTTCACACGGAAGCGACATGGCTATTGACGGCTTATTTGGTCGTCCTGTTCCTGCAGCGCATCGCCGGGCTTTATGTAATGTTCTGGTTCACCTTCGCCGCATTCTTCCTGCCGTTGGGGATCGTGATGACGCAGCGCGGAGTTAATTTCGTCCTGCGGCCAGGTTCGGAAGATCTCGGCCGACCTACGATCCCGGCGGTGGCGATCGCTGTCATCGATCGCGGGATCCGTATGATTTTTATCCTGGCGGCGGCTTACTTTCTCGCGCGTGTCTGGGGTCTGGACATGCAATCCATGCGCGACAGCGATACGACGACCTTCATATTGCGCGGCCTGATTAATGTTGTGGTCATTGCCCTCGCGGCCGATTTCGGCTGGTCGATCATCAAGGCCTTGATCGAACGAAAGCTGGGGATTGAAACACCACACCCTGTCATCAGCGACGAAGAGGCCCCGATGCTCGATCCGCAGCAGGCGCGGCTGCACACGCTGTTGCCGATCCTCCAGAACATTCTGCTCGCATCGATCATCGTGATGGCGGTGCTTATGATACTCGCCTCGCTCGGTATTCAGATCGGCCCGCTGATCGCAGGCGCTGGCGTTGTCGGCGTGGCGGTGGGCTTTGGGGCACAAACCATCGTCAAGGACATCATTTCGGGCGTGTTTTTTCTGCTCGACGATGCGTTTCGTGTCGGCGAATATATTTCCTCCGGCAATTACAAGGGCACTGTAGAAAGCTTTTCGCTGCGTTCGGTGAAGCTGCGCCACCATCGGGGTCCGCTGTTTACGATTCCTTTCGGTGAACTCGGGGCCGTCCAGAACCAGAGCCGTGACTGGGTTATCGACAAATTCAACATCACCGTCGGATATGACACCGATATCGAATTCGCTCGCAAGCTGATCAAGCGGATCGGCCTCGAATTGGCGGAAGATCCCGAGTTCAAACACTGGGTGCTCGACCCGATCAAAATGCAGGGCGTGCAGGAGTTCGGCGAGTACGGCATCGTATTGAGGGTCAAGGCCACAACCAGACCGGGAGGCGCCTTCGCTATGAAACGCAAATTCTATGTACGCCTCCGCCAGGTCTTCAAGGAGCAGGGCATCGAACTCCCATTCCCAACCGTCCAGGTCCAGGGGCTACAGAACCCACATGGGGCAGAGAATGCGCCGTTGGACATCACACCCGCGTTAAAAATGGCCGCCGCGCAATCGCACACCATTCGTCGCCGAAAAAAAGCCAGCACAATGGAATAGCAAAGAGCGCCGTCAATCGATGGGCCACGCCGGCGCTCTGCGCAAAACGGCTATCTAGGCTGGATTCTCCAAGCCCCTTTTGCTAGCCAGACAGGATGAGCAACCGATTGCCGCCCGCATGGGCAAAGCACCTCAAGACCCAACCTTCGCCGAAGGCGGCATCACCGAAGGCTACGCCACTCAAAGCGCAGTCTAAGGCAGGCCCCCACCGCAGCCACGCCGACGACTTGCTTTTACGGCAGGCGCTCGAGTTGCAGCAGGCCGAACGTCTGTCCGAGGCTGAGGAACTGTGCCTCAGGGTCCTGGCTCGCACGTCAAACCATCCCCTAGCTCTGTATATCCTGGGAACGCTCGGGGTCGGTTTCGATAACGAAAAGTCACTGCGATATTTCGCTCGGGCGGTGGCAGAGGATCCGCAGAACCCCTACTACCATCTCAGCCTCGGCGAGACCTATTTGAAGGTCAGCGAATTTACGCCGGCGATCAGGCACCTTCAGTATGCCCTGGACTTGAAGCCGGATCTGGTGGAAGCGCTTTGCGCCTTGGGCGATGCATACAATGCGTTTGACAAGGGGGAAATGGCGCTGCCGCTCTTTGAGAAGGCGCTCAGGGTCGACCGAGATCATCCCGTAGCCCGGTTGGGGCTGCCCCGCGCGCTCGCAAGCCTCGGCCGTATGGACGAAGCCGGGGTTCATCTGAAAGAGGCAATAGAACGGCGCATCGCGGTACCGGCTGCCCACAATGCACTTGTACACACGCGCAAATTCGCTGGAGAGCCGCCAGAACTCGGGGCAATCCTGACGGAGCTTCAAGACCCGGGCCATGGACCGGAGGGAGCGGCAGCGCTTCATCACGCCGCGGGAAAGGTTCTCAACGACCTCCATCGCTATAAGGAGGCGATGGATCACTTCAAGAGGGGGAATCAAGCCGGGGGCCATACATTCGATCTGCAATCTTACCGTCGCTGGGTCGATGTCATGATCGAAACCTTCACGCCGGAACTGGTCGCTTCAAGAGCCGCGTACGGCAATCCCTCGGAGGCGCCTGTATTCGTCGTCGGCATGCCCCGTTCGGGCACGACATTGACGGAGCAGATCTGTGCCAGCCACCCCAATGTTCATGGCGCAGGCGAGCTCAGCAAGCTTAGGCGAATAGCCAGTGGACTCGGTGTCGTAGACGGCTCCAACGCGAGCCTCGGTCAATCGATCGCGATGATTACTCCCGATCTGACCAGGACTTTGGCCGAAGAGCACCTTGCTTATCTGCGCGAGCGGGCTCCCGACTCGCTGCGAATTGTTGACAAGATGCCTCACAATTTCGAGATGATCGGCCTGGTTGGCGTTCTTTTCCCTAAAGCGCGTATTATTCATTGTCGTCGCGACGCCATCGACAATTGCATCTCCTGTTTCGTCCTGCAGTTCAATAGAGCCCACAGCTACAGTGCCGATCTTGAGACGCTGGGGCTTTACTACAGGGAATATGATCGCTTGATGCGGCATTGGGATAGTGTTTTCCCGGGTCGTATTTTCGAAAATCGCTACGAGACGTTGATCGAAAATCAGGAGCAGCAGTCGCGCCGGCTCATAGATTATCTCGGACTGCCGTGGGACGATGCCTGCCTGCGCTTTTTTGACAGGGGCGGCTCCGTAAATACCTACAGCAATTGGCAGGTCCGCCAGCCGATCTATACGTCGTCCGTCAAGCGTTGGAAGAATTACGAAAGCGAGATTCAGCCGTTGATCGAAGCCTTGGGCGATCTTGCCGAGGTTTGACAGGTAGTGCTTGATGCTACGCGCATCTTAGGTTGCATCCTATCCCGCTGGCGTACGCTTTCCGCCGGGAGGGTTTCCTCAGGCTGAGTTCCTTCACACCCGCTCTGTCCCGCCTGCGTAATCCTGGCCACAGAGCCTCCCGCCTTCGCGCGTCGTTTTGCCAAGCAGTTTTGGCTCCTTCTTTCCTTTCGCTGCGAGGATTGCTCTTCCACGTCTGCAAGCGTGGCAGCAGGCGGGCGGCCATGCCATCGGCTGTCCGAACTTCCATACAGACGGCATGAAAAAACCCGGCGGTTGCCCGCCGGGTTCTTCGATTTCAATCAGGCAGCGCCTGTTAGAAGGAGCGCTGGAAGCGGAGCATACCGCCGACGCTGTTCTTCTTGTCGGCATTCGTCCAGTTGGAGAAGCCCACATCGTCGAAATGACCTGCGTGCAGGTAGTCGACTTCGGCCGTGACCGTGAAGCCAGGAACGATGTCATAGGCAATGTTCGCCGCGATGCCGAGGTTCTTCCAGTCGTCATACGAAGCCTGGGCGTTGAACGAGGTCTTCTCGTTGAACTTGTAGGTGCCACCGCCCCACACTGCCCAGTTGCCGCCCCACTGCTTGTAGAAGCCGCGGCCGCCAGCCGGGAGCGCATAGGTAGGATCGTTGTAATTGTCGTCGGTGCCGTAGCCAGCCATGATCCACAGCGACAGTGCGCTGGAGACATTCACGTCCAAGCGAACCTTGCCGGCCACTTCTTCGTAGTTGCTGTCATAAGCGACGACACCGGTGATGGCGCCCCAACCCTGCGTCCACTTCACGCCGCCGACGACATGCGGAACGTAGCTGTCGATCGTGCCAACGCCGTAGGCACCAGGAGAGCCTGCGCCCGAACCTTCTTCAAGCGAAACCACCGCCGAGAAGCCGTTGCCGGCGTCGAAGTAGTACTGCACGACGTTGGTGTCGAAGTCGCCGTAAGGAACAAGCGTATCCTGGATCACGTTGCCGGCATAACCGATGAACGTGTTGAAGGCCGATTCGTCCTTACCGACGCGCAGGCCGCCGAGCTGGATCCAGGCGAAGTTCAGCGAGGCGCCCGAGTTACCGGCAGGATTGCCATTGTAGGTGGCATAGCCGTTGCGATTGTTGAAGTTGAAGCGGGTCTCGGTGTAGGTCTTCAAGGTGCCGAGTTCGGTTTCCTGGCCGGTCCAGGTCTTCAGCGTGAAGCGGGCCTTCTTGCGCCAAGTCTCCTGTTCGTCACCGGACTCCACGTCACGGGACTTCGCACCATCGAACGAACCGACGTCGCCACCGCTGATGTCATAACGGACATAGCCGCCGATGCGCAGGCAGGTTTCGGTGCCGGGGATGTAGAAGTAGCCAGCGCCGTAGACGTCGCAAATCTTGACGTATTCAGCGGGCTCCGGCTCGGCGACGACGACGGCGTCGGCGGCGCGCGCACCGGAAACTGCGAGCAGAGCCGCAGCGGAGCCGAGGAGAAGGCTCTTGATGTTCATTTTCTGACCTCCAGTCAAAAGTTAAAAAACGGGTCTGGGTATTCTTTGCTGAAGGACAGCGTTCCCTGCCCCATCCCCACTACCGAAAAAGATGCGCACCGCGCCGCTTCCTCGAAACCGACATTACCCATGAGCCAGCGGCGTTCAACAACGATCGTACCGGCGAAAGGGCCGTTCGGCTGCTATCCCCGACCTGTGTTGCAGAAACGTCACGATTTGGCCTCACTTGGAAAGCTCTCGTTAACCATCGGGGCCGCCGCAACCGCTTGTTTCCAGCCGAATCCAGCGATCGGAGGACGGAATCATGGCGAGGTCGCGAGTCGCCAGCCAGGGAATTGCCGCAGATCCGCCGCACCCGACGAAAGGCCGAAATGTTCGGCGCGCTCACCCTTCTCCATATAGTGACAAGGGCCTTGTTGATTGTGCCGGCGCTTTTCTTTATCCAGCGGCGCAACGCAGAGGCGGCCAAGTGGTCGAAGGCGCTGCCCTGCTAGGGGAGGCTCAATCTTTTGGTTGATCCGAAACTCCCGGCCACTGTTCCGCAAGGCTTACAGCATGGGAGATCTCCAGAGCCTGCACGAGTTCCGCCGCCAGAAAGAGCGGGCGGGACGGATTCGTTTTCTCGAGAGGGATGAAGAGGCGCGGCTGTTCGCCGCCATCAAGAGCCGCAGCGAGGAGGCTTACAGGCTTTCCGTCTTCCTGGTCGATAGCGGCTGCCGTCTCGGCGAAGCGCTCGGGCTGACCTGGAACGACATCAAGGAACATCGCGTCAATTTCCAGACCATCATATCCGGTCGCAGCCGCACCATCCCGATGACCGAGCGGGTCAAGGAGGTGATCAAGCTGCCTCCGAACGGACGCTCTCGGCCGAAAGGCCCGTTCACCAAGTTGAGCCAGGCACAGTTCGGTGCCATCTGGAACGAGGCGAAAGCCGAGGTCGGACTTGGCGCCGACCACCAGGTCGTGCCGCACATCCTGCGTCACACCTGTGCTGCGCGCCTCGTCCGGGGCGGCATCGACATCAGGCGTGTGCAGATGTGGCTGGGTCATCAGACGCTGTCGATGACGATGCGCTACGCGCATCTGGCCGTCAACGATCTCGATGGCTGCGTCACCGTGCTCGAAGGGCTGCTACCGGCAGCGCAGGAGATCAAGAATGAAACCGGGTCATGATGAAGGTCTCGTCAGGAACCGCGCGCAAAAGCGCCAGCGACCGGGGTCTTTTCGCGGAGTTTAGGTTTGGTCGTGCTCGAACACAATGTAGGCCAAGCATTACTCCAAGCAACGTCATCATCTCCACTGGACGGAACGTTGCCAATTGTGCATTGTGTTTGCCTTCTATGACCTCCGGAACGCACTGACGTACTAGGTCTCCTCGGCTAAACAGCGGTCACGCGACTTGGGTGCATTTGAATGAGGTAATCTGCATGGTCACTAGGCGGCGATTCTCACGAGGCGGAAACCTTGTTAAGCAGGCCAGCCGACCGAGACTGGAAAATACGGTGGCTGCCGCCGTGTCGAAAATTCTTCTTGAGCACGATCCGACAATCGGCAAGCCGGCCCTTAGAATTGCCGCGAAATTGGCAGGGTATATATCTTCAGCAATCACTGTTCAAACTCAGGCTGTTCAGCGAGCCCTCCCAACCATTGAGGATGACGTTGAAAACCTCGCTCAGATATTTATCGGGCATATAGTGGCAGAGGCACAAGGCCGATTTGATCCACGACTGCAGCGTTTCAAAGCGGTACCGCCACCGGCGGTCCCCCAAGCGCCTCTCAGTGCGGCGAGTGATTGGGCGGGGCCGGTAGCTGGGCCAACAGTGACAGAAAGGCATTTTGGGATACCGAGGTCGACGCTCTTTCGGTGGCAGAAACGCGATGAGGTGATCGCATTTAAATCCGGAAGCAGCAGGTTTGTTTTTCCATTGAAGCAGTTTGTCGATGCTCGCCCTGCAGATGGGATAGCCGAATTGATCGCGATGTTTGGCGACCATCGGCTTGCCTGGAAATGGTTGATGGCGCCGACGGACAAGCTTGGCGGGAACCCCCCGATAGATACTCTGTTAACTGGTAAGTTCGCCAATGTTGTTGCTGCCGCGCGCCTGGCCTTGGGGGAGGCACCTGATGTTTAGCCCCGGCATTTGGTGGCGGTCGTTCAGTTGAGAACTTGGCGCAACGCAACATGACCCCAAGCGGCTGCCCGCGGCCCGTCGTCTCAATGACGACCCTTCCAGCCAGCCATTCTCGACAAGCAGTTGGACAGCCTTGCCATCGCGCCCTCCTCCTGACGAACACCTTGGTACGGTCAAGCCGTCGGTGCCGTGCCGTGCCGCTCGCGCGCGGTCTTGCGGATTATTTCCGCGATTTCCGGGCTACTGCTGCATAGCATCTGGAAATCCGCCGCGTGCAGCGACAGGAGTGAGACCGCCGTTGCGGCGCTGACGGTCGCCGTACGCGGTTCGCCGCTCATCAGCGCCATCTCGCCGAAGAAGGCGCCAGGGCCAAGCTCCACTGGGTTCGACATCACGACGCTCACCCGCCCCTCCACAACAAAGAACATCCGATCCCCGGTCTCGCCCCTTCGGCAGATCACGGCGCCGGCCGGCAAACTACGAGGCCTCAAGGCGCGCACGATCTCGACCAGCGCGGCCGGGCCCAGCTTCTGAAACAACGGCACAGCGGCGACCAATTGCCAATTGCGGACGAAATCCTCGCGACGGATTTCTTGATAGAAGCCGGAGGCAAGAATGCCGGCCCACAGCGCGAAGACGCCGATGCCACACATCATGACTGCCCCAGCAAGGACGCGGCCGGCGAAACTTTGCGGAATGGCGTCGCCATAACCGGTGGTGGACAGCGTGACCACCGCCCACCACATTGCCTGAGGGATGCTGCCGAACTTTTCCGGTTGGATGTGGCGCTCGATGACAAAGGCCGCGAGCGCGACACCGAACAGAACGACGCCGAAAAGCGTGGTGACGCCGATCAGGTTACGCGCTTCGTTGGCCAGCACCCTGCCCAGTACCGGGAAGAAGGTCGAGTCGCGCAGCGGTTTGAGCAGCCAGATAGCACAGTAGAGGCTCCGGTCGGGCGTGCCTTCGAGCAGAAATGCAGCGAGTGGAACCAAAACCGCGAGCATATCAATGGCGATTGCCGGCGTCCTGTCCCGAAGGTCTCCCGCCCAGTGCTTGATCAGAGTCTCGGCCATCTGCAGGAGATAAGCGCCCCAAATGACCGCCAGCACGGCAGTCAGAGCCAGCCTGCTTCGTGCGGACATGTCCGGCATGGTGAGCGCGGCCACCGCCAGTAGCCCAGGCGCAGCCAGCACCGCGTTTAGCGGCGCGTGAATTCTCAAGAAAGGCAGTACCGACATTCTGTGCCCACGAGCGGATGCTATTCCTCCAGAATAGGATGCCTTCAAGGCAAGCGCAAAGGTGGCGCTTTCGCTGGGATGTTCATCACGAGGTGAACTCAGATGGCCTGAACGTGAACCGACAAGCCGCAACCGAGAATGGCCCATCCGGGCATTTGCAACAGGTTTCAACCGTTCGAAGGAGCCGGGCCGACGAGTTCAAGGCCGTAGAGATGCCCGGCTCGAAGACGGCCGGCTGTCGGCGGCAATGGTGACGCTGCCGGCGGCGACACCCAAGAAGAACGCTCCAATCCGCCTGGTGTCACGAGCGTGAGTTCCCCCCGGCCCTTCGCCCACTACCCAAAACATGTGCGGCACCACAGGCGGCAGGTAGGACACTCGAGAGGCCCATTTAGTACGCGACGGCAACTGCATGGTTGCGACGTTGCGTGCGCCCAAGCTATCGGGGCCGGTGAGTCACCGCAGAGGCAATTCAAGGAGGCACCGTCGAGGTCTTGTGGCTTCGATCCAGCCGCTCTGAGCGGACTCGAGGGATACAAAGCGGTACGATACATGAGATCCGATTCTCCTGCGGTCGTCCCGCCCAGTTCAGAATGAGGCGGCCTACCTTGACTTTGTGGCCCAATGACTGAGTACCCGCGCCTCAAATACAGTATGCAAGCCGTTCGCAAGGCAGGCGACCGGCTGGCAAAACCTATGCAGCTCGGACAAGACACCACTGCCGGCCAGTACGTGGACACGGTGCGAATCTTCTCAATCGCCAATAGCTGGCGCGACTCGCACTTTCTGCCGATGCGGAGCGTTCGATTCTCTGTCGGTCACCACATGAAAGCCCTGCGATTGAAGGGCGACATGGCATCGCGTCCGAAGCGTCTGGCATCCATTTGTCGGAAGCTTCGAGAGTCCACCACCAATTTGGACACCATGAACGATATCGGCGGCTGCCGAGCGATCATGCCCGACATCAAAAGCGTCCGCTTGCTTCTCGAATCGATGCGAGACAAGTTCCCCCATGAGATACACTGTCGGGAATTTAACTATATCGATGAGCCGAAGCCGGACGGCTATCGAAGTCACCATATTGTTTTCCAGTACCGACCCAGAGCTGCCCACACCCAGGCTTTCGAGGGACGACGCATCGAATTGCAAGTTCGGACCACACTTCAGCACTCATGGGCAACTGCAGTTGAGGCCGTCGGGCTGTTCCAGCGCCAGGATTTGAAGCACGGAAACGGCGAGCAGGATTGGCTACGTCTTTTCCAGCTTATGTCGGCGGAATTCGCGCAGGTTGAGCAGTGTCCCATTCATGTCGGTGTTCCGGATCGCGATGACCGAGTGCGGGAACTGCGGGATATCAACAGGCGTATAGGTGCAACAAGTATATTGGCAGATATCACGAATCTTACCCTCCGCTCAGAGAGCTTAGTACAGGCAACGGGACATTTTCGGCATCATTTGGTACAATA
This sequence comes from Mesorhizobium sp. B2-5-4, assembly GCF_006441095.1. Taxonomy (NCBI): domain Bacteria; kingdom Pseudomonadati; phylum Pseudomonadota; class Alphaproteobacteria; order Hyphomicrobiales; family Phyllobacteriaceae; genus Mesorhizobium; species Mesorhizobium sp. B2-5-4. The sequence goes on from NZ_VFUR01000009.1 coordinate 93,219, forward strand.
TAGAGCGGATCAGAACGTTACCATTCAACCATTCCGAACTCTCATCATGGGGGCGTGGAAATTGGAAGAAATAGAGAAGAAAATCGCGCTAAGGGGAATTGATTGGACGGTTGCCTTGGTCGAGGTGGATAAGGTCGAAAAGCTTGTCGACATATACCCGAATTACTTTGGGAACGTTTCATTGTTCGCCCGCAGTCTGAAATCCATATGCTCGGGAAAGTCACTGTCTACAGAATAGCCCACACCGGATGGTAGCTCCGAAGGAACGCCCGACTATGGTTGGCCAAGCGTCGCTTTCCGTTTGAAGGAGCCGGACCATTGGCCTTCCTCGACAGTCTCCTGGGTCCGGTCCGAACGGACAATCTCCCGAAAGCTCACACCTATTTCAGTGTTGCCAGCACGCGTGCGGCTGACTGCAGGTCTGCTGTCTCCAAGCCTTCCCCGAATCGTGCGAAAACCGGCAGGAGAAGAGCCCGTGCGTCCCTGTGTTGTCCCCGAGCGGCCAACAGGGAAGCAAGGTCGACAGCGGTCCGCAGCTCCCATGCCCGCGCGCCTTGACGATCACTGAGTTCCAACGACCGCCGAAAACACATTTCGGCCTCTTCGTCGGCGCCAGGGCGCGGGGCCGCGAGAACAAGGGTTCCCTTTACGCGCAGCAGTTCCGGCATGTAGCAAAGATCGCCGCTTGCCTCGACGTCACGGATCGTCTCCTCGATCAGTGAAAGTGCCTCCGCGGATCGGCCCGCCGCAGCCAGGCCCAGAACAAACGAGATATTGAGCGGCGTGGTGAGCAGTTCGTAAGGCGCGGCGTGGAGTTCGGCAAGGCAGCGTCGAAGGCCTTCGACACCGCTGCTTGGGCTGCCGCGACGAATGGCGATCTCCCCTGTGAAGCCGCCTCCCAGTGCGAGATAGGGCCCGAGAGAATGAAATTCGGCACGAGAGAAAAGACGATTGATATGTTTCTCAGCGAGCTCCAGCTTGCCGATCCAGAGGAACACGGAAATCGCCCAGACAAGTGCAATGGAGAGAGACAGGGGATGGTTCAGGACTTCCGCCTCCTCAATCGTCAGCAGCGCGCGCTCCGCGGCCCGATCAGGATGGCCTTGCAGCCACAGTGTCCTTGCCAAAATCGATCCCGCCAGAATCTTGCCGTCAAAGCCGAGATAGTTCGTCGTGGTTCGGTTGGAGCACGGCCCGTATCGCAACGCCGCTTCGAGCGCGGTCTGGGCACGGCCGAGCTCTCCGCTGAGGTGAAGCGAAATCCCCATCAAGGAATGCGCCAAAGTGGTGGAGACAGAATCCTCAAGCGTTCCGGCAATGACGGAACAGCGCTCCGCATAATGCAACGCGGTCCTGAACTCTCCCGTACGCAGGTGAAACATTTGCAGCGGGCCTAGAATCCGAAGCTGATCGAGCGCCTCGCCACGTCGGTCGGCAATGACCAGGCTTCTGTTCAATGCCACGCGCGCCGCATCTCTTCCACCACGCGTGAACATCAGGGAGACCCCAAGGGCTGCCTGAAGATGCATCTCCTCCAATCCGCCTCTAGTAGTATCGTCAAGAGTAACAACCGCCTGCGCCGCCCAGCGATGACATTCGGTGAGCAAGGACATCGATAGAAAAAAGGGGGCCGCCGCGGCAGCCAGACGGACGCCGACGTCAGTGTTCCCGTCAAGTCCGAAGCACCAGTCCAGAGCCGCTCGCACATTGGCAAGGCCCGCTAGGTGAAATGACCGTTGTGCGCCGCTCGACAAAGTAGGCCACTCGGCTCCTGTCTCCTCCAGCCAGCGCAGATAATGCGTCGCGTGACGCGCGGCCAGGCTCGCGTGCTCGGCATCGTCGACGTCGAGCTGAAGGGCGTAGGCTCGCGTCGTGTCGAGCAGGCGGTAACGCATCGTTGCCCCGGCAGGCCTTGCCGCTATCATCGACTTGGCGACCAGGCTGTCGATAGCGCCAAATACGAGTGCGTCATCGACGGTTGCGCTCGTCACAACTTCCAGGGCGGCCTCGATCGAAAAGTGGCCAACGAAGATCGCGAGGCGGCGAAGCAGAAGACGCTCGAACTCCGATAGCAGTCCGTAGCTCCAGTCCAAAGTGGCCTGGAGGGTCTTTTGCCGCGGCGGCGCGGTACGTTGTCCCGGCCACAATAGCGTCAGCCGTTCGTTGAGAAGTTCGGCGGTCTTCTGCAGGCCATAAGTCGCAACCCGTCCAGCCGCCAGCTCAATCGCGAGCGGCACGCCGTCGAGCTTGCGGCAGATACCGGCCACGATGGCGGCATCCGCATCTTGGAGATCAAGCCCGGCACCGCTCGCGGCAGCGCGTTCCAGGAACAGTTGGATCGCAGGGAAGCGGCGCGCAGTGGACGCGGTGAGTTCCAGATCGCTAGGCGCGTATGCGAGCGGCTCCAGCTTGTAAACGTGCTCCCCTTCGACTTGAAGGGGCTCGCGGCTCGTTGCCAGCAGGTGGGCTTGCGGTGCGGCGGCGAAGATGCGGGCCGCCAAGTCCGCCGCGGCGTCAATGACATGCTCGCAAGTGTCAAGAATCAGGAGGATCCGCTTGTCTGCAAGGTAGGCGAGCAGACTGGGGGTCGCGTCGTCGGACTGAAGAGACAGCCCTAGCATCGAGGCCACGGTCGTCGCAACCAAGCCCGGATCACTCACCGCCCCGAGATCGACGAAATGCACGGCACCCGAGAATGCTTCGACGAGATCGTGGCCCACCGCCACAACAACAGCGGTCTTGCCGACACCACCCGTGCCGACGATCGTAATGAAACGCGTCTCGGCCAGTTGAGTTGAAAGTCGGACAGTGTCGTCAGTCCGGCCGACCATCCGGAGCAGGCGGCTTGGCAGATTGGCTTGCGGATAGCTGGCGACGACATCCCTTTGGCCATTGTCTTGACCATCCGATCGCGAGACCGGGGCCACAAAGCAGTAGCCGCGCCCCGTCAGAGTGGCGATGTAGCGCGCGCCGTCCGCGCCATCGCCCAACGCCTTTCTGAGGTTGGCGATTTGAAACCGCAAACTGCCTTCTTCGACGGTAACGTCAGGCCAGACATGGGCCAGCAGGTCCTTCTTGCTGACGATTTCGTTGGGGCGCGCAGCCAAGGCTGTAAGGATGTCGAAAGAGCGCGCGCCCAGATTGACAGGCGCGCCTTGCCGCAGCAGGAGCCTCTCGCCCGCCGCCAGCGTAAAGGGACCAAACGATATCCTGTCGCTCGTCTGCGCGGCTGGCGATATCATAGCATCATTCTTTATTGCTTTTTGTTGGGTGGTCAGACGCGGTTCCAAGTCCACTACCTATGTAGCAAAAAGTCGATTTCGTGGCCCCGAGGGACGATTGGGGCAGGACAGGAAAGCAGCTCAGGCCCAGTTCCAGGACGGGCGGCACTGGCGAGCGCTAACACCGCATCATAGTGTATAACGGGTGCTCCGGGCGATCTCTCTCTATGTGTGGAAGCAGCAAGAACGTTTGCTGACCGGCCCAGGGAGAATGATCATGCTTGCAGTGTCGCTATCGCTCGTGCCGCAAAACTTGCTTGGGCCGCAAGCCCTTTAAGTGCGTTTTCCATGCTCGTGGAGAGCGAAGCCACGCGCCAATTTCCAAATCGAATTCAAAGTGCCCTTTTGCGAAGGACCCAGACATCATGACCCAATCTGAAAAGCTCCTGTATACCGCCAAGGTCCGCACCACTGGCGGTAGGGACGGCACATCCCGCAGTTCCGACGGTCGACTGGACGTCAGGCTTTCCACGCCCGGCGGACCGGGCGGCGGCGCCAATCCGGAGCAGCTGTTCGCAGCCGGCTGGTCGGCCTGCTTCGAGGGCGCAATGGCAATTGCCGCCCGCAAAATGAACGTCAGGCTGCCCGCCGACCTCGCAATTGACGCAGAGGTGGATCTGAACACTGCCGACGGTGCCTTCTTCCTCGGCGCGCGCCTCAATGTGAGCGTACCCGGGCTCGACCGCGACGTTGCCAAGGCTGTTGTAGAGGCAGCACATCAGAACTGCCCCTACTCGAAGGCCACGCGCGGCAATATCGAAGTCGCAATCAGCCTCGCTTAGCTACCGATCACATCGATCGATCTTGCATGTCACTCTCGGCAAAATGTCATCACGACAGGGCGGTGTACCAATGAACGCGATCAAAAACCCGGAAGAAATCAATCACCATCGGCGTCGCCTCTTCGGCGTTGCTGCCGCGACAATCGCCGCGGCACAACTTGGCGCGATCGGGGTTGCGGAGGCGCAGGGCGACGGGTCTAAAAGGACAGTCTCCCCCATGCTGAAGGCACGGACCTCGTTCTCCTCAATGAAGCAGATCGACGCGGATCTGCTGAGCGTCGGATATGCCGAGGACGGTCCTGCGGACGGCCCGCCGGTGATCCTTCTGCACGGATGGCCCTACGACATTTACAGCTATGTCGATGTCGCGCCGCTGCTTGCCAACGCAGGGTACCGGGTCATCGTGCCATATTTGCGCGGTTACGGTACGACGCGGTTCCTGTCGGACGCAACACCTAGGAAAGGTCAGCAGGCGGCGCTTGCGTCCGACATCGTTGCGTTGATGAATGTGCTGGACATCCAGAAAGCGGTCATCGCCGGCTATGACTGGGGCGCGCGCACAGCCAACATCATCGCCGCGCTCTGGCCTGAGCGCTGCAAGGCCATGGTGTCAGTCAGCGGCTATCTCATCGGCAGTCAGCAGGTGAACCAGGCGCCGCTGCCGCCGAAGGCCGAATTGCAATGGTGGTATCAATATTACTTCGCCACTGAACGGGGACGGGCGGGTTACGAGAAATACACCCGCGAATTCACGCGCCTCATTTGGGCGCTCGCCTCACCAAAATGGGCTTTCGACGATGTAACTTTTGAACGCTCCGCTCCCGCGTTCGACAACCCCGACCACGTCGCGATCTCTATCCATAACTATCGCTGGCGACTCGGTTTGGCGCCAGGTGAGCCAAAATATGATGGCTTGGAACAAAAGCTCGCGGCGTTTCCGGCGATCGGTGTACCGACGATTACGATGGAGGGCGACGCAAACGGCGCGCCGCATCCGGATCCGGCAAATTACGCCAAGAAGTTCTCCGGCAAATACGAACACCGGCTGATCTCAGGCGGCATCGGTCACAACCTGCCGCAGGAGGCTCCACAGGCCTTTGCGCAGGCGGTCATCGACGTCGGCAAGTTTTGACAACCTGTCAAGCGGCTTCCCGATGAAACCTGTCCACCGCCTGCGGTGTGTGGTTGCGACCATTGCGTAATCCGTCTTCGCAGCGATGCCGGATGAATATTCCGCAGCGGGTCGGCTCGCCGCAGCCTTAGCTAAAGAACTCTCTGAAAGACCCAAATATTTAGCCCTGCGACCATCGCAATGGCACTACACCAACAAAACCATCGAAAGGTTATGTGAGATGACAAGACTGCTCGCAGGATTGGCAATCGCCATGTCCGTATCAGGCAGCGTTTACGCGCAGTCAGAAAAGCCCACCACTGTTCAGCCCACCATCGTTCTGGTTCACGGCGCGTTCGCCGACTCATCGAGCTGGAACGGAGTCGTCAAGATCCTCGAGAAGGATGGTTACCCCGTTGTGGCCGCTGCCAATCCCCTGCGGGGTGTCGCCACTGACGCTCAATATGTTGCCGATATCGTATCCGGCATTACATCGCCTGTCATTCTGGTCGGACATTCCTACGGCGGCTCGGTCATTAGCGAAACCGCCGATGGCCATGCCAATGTCAGGGCGCTCGTCTATGTTGCGGCGTTTGCACCGGAGGTCGGCGAGACGGCCGCCGGGCTTGCGGGCAAGTTCCCAGGCAGCACTCTTGCGCCCACGCTCGCTCCACCCGTTCCGCTGTCAGGCGGCGGCAAGGATCTCTACATCCGGCAGGAGAAGTTCCGCGACCAGTTTGCAACCGACGTTTCTATCCCCGAGGCAAAGCTGATGGCTGCCACGCAACGGCCTATCACGGAAGCGGCGCTGAACGAGGCCCAGACCGCGGCGGCGTGGAAGAAGATTCCGAGCTGGTTCATCTACGGCAACAAGGACAAGAACATCCCACCCCAAGCTTCCGCCTTCATGGCCGAACGAGCGCACGCGCGCAAGACCGTGGTGGTCAAAGGCGCCTCGCATGCGGTGATGGTTTCGAACCCTGAACCTGTCGCTCGGCTGATCGAAAAGGCAGCAGCGGAGGCATCGCGATGAAAGCCGTCGTGATGAACCGATGGGGCGGGCCGGACGTCATCGAGTTTGTCGACATGCTCGAGCCAACGCCAGGTCCGGGAGAAGCCCTGGTTGAAGTCGCTGCGGCTGGCGTGAACTTCATGGACACGGGCGTTAGGCGCGGACTTGCCTGGACCGACGTGCCGGATCCGAAGATTTTGGGCGTAGAGGGCGCTGGCCGCGTGATCGCGGTCGGTGATGGGGTCAGCGATCTTTGGCCGACCCGTCGTGTCGCCTGGGTGTATTCGCCGGGGAGTTATGCCGAGAGGACCGTGATACGGGCCGATGCGCTGGTGCCGATACCGGATGCGATCGACGATCGCACGGCGGCGGCTGTGATGATGCAGGGCCTCACAGCCAGCCATTTCGCGACGGATTTCTATCCCGTGCAGCCCGGCGACATCGCGCTTGTCCATGCCGCGGCTGGTGGAGTCGGTCTGCTGCTTACCCAAATCATCAAGCTGAGGGGCGGCCATGTCATCGGCCGCGTGTCCTCGGCAGACAAGCTGGCGATCGCCAAGGAGGCGGGCGCCGATCACGTCATTGTAGATGCCGAAGGGCAATTCGCCGACGAAGCAATTCGCCTGTCGGGCGGCGAAGGGGTGCATGTGGTCTATGATGGCTCCGGTCCCAAGACATTCCAAGGCTCGCTGGATGCGCTCCGCCGATCGGGCACCTTCTGCTGGTACGGACCCGTCCTGGGCGGTCCTGGCCCGATCGACATTATGGCGCTGCCGAAGAGCATCAAGATCGGCTACGCCACCTTTTTTGATCATATCCATACACCGGAACTGCTTCGCTCGCGTTCGATCCGACTCTTCCATTGGATCGTCGAGGGCAAGCTCAAAATCAGGATCGGCGGCGAATATCGGCTGGCGGATGCGGCGAATGCCCATGCCGACATGGAAAGCCGAACGACCACTGGAAAGCTGCTGCTCATACCTTAGAACCGCGAACGAAGTCAGCCCCAAGGACTGCCGCGTTTGCACCGGGGCGCGCAGGAGCGCGGTCATGGCGGTCAGACCCGGCTCCGTGGCCTCGATCAATTCGTCGAGGACAAGCAACTGAGCCCGGCGCACCTGCCAGACCCACCGCGGATCATCTGCCCGCCGCCCAGAGTGCCCGACCCGCTGAAGCGCATCGCCGGCTCGAAACGGAGCCGGCGAGCGTCGATGGATCGCGTTGCGGTCCCTGCGTCCCTGCCCTGCTCGACGCGGATCAGCATGCGTGTGCTATCGATATCGTCGACCTTGAGGTGCGCGACCTCGGACACGCGCAGTCCCGCGCCATAGGCGACACCGAGGGCGGCTTTGTACTTGATGCCTGGGGCAGCTTCGAGCAGCCGCGCCGCTTCCTCCACGCTCAGCACGTCGGGCAGCTTGCGGGGACATCGGGTGATCACCAGCGCGCGGGCCAGATCCCGCCGCTTCAGCGTCACCGTGAACAGGAAGCGCAGCGCCGAGACCGCGCCGTTGATCGTCGCCGGTCCGACGCCACTCTCATGCTGATGCAACTGGAAGCGCCGGATGTTCTCGGTCTTGGCGGTGTCGGGAGCGCGGCCAAGGAACGCGACGAAGCGCCGGACCTGACGAACGTAATCCTGCTGCGTATGCGGTCCCAAGCCCCGCATCAGCATGTCCTGCTGCATGCGCTGGCGAAGCGGCGTGATCGGAGCGTCGGTCGACAAGGTAGCCATGGCAAGTTCCTCTCGTTGAAGGGAACTCCATGGTCGGATCGCACGCTCTACCTGCCCAGAGCCTTAAACAATCACACTTACCTCACCGCTCGCACCCTCCCGCGAAGCGGGTTCGTGCCTCACGAGTTCATTCGTCGGTTCCTGCTCCATGTCCTGCCGCGCGGCTTCCATCGCATCCGTCACTACGGCTTGCTCGCAGGCGGCTCTCGCAAGGACTGCCTCGCGCTCGCCCGCCAATTCCTGGACGTCGCCGCGCCGCCCGATGACGATAACCTCGACGATCCGGACAACTTCCGCCCGCCGTGCCCTTGCTGCGGCGGACGCATGATCGTCATCGAGACGTTCGAACGGTGGAGGCAACCGCGCGGACCGCCGGACGCAACGGCGACGAACCGGGAGAACGTCCCATGACCCGGCATGGCATGGTCGAGCCTTCAGCTGCAGGCGCTCAGCCGCCGGCGACGTATCCACGCGAGTCCATGGTGACTACCGTCGCCGAAAGGCGCGTCCGGACCTGCGCCGAGCCGGCAACATCGCGCGCAAGCGCAACAATGCGGCATGCCCGTATCAATCGCGGCGTCTCCCGGCGGCGGTCGCGCCATCGCCGACACCAGCCGCAGATCGAAATCCCCATAGCCATCGCCTGCGGCCCGCGGGTTCCTTCCTCGGGGACTTTCGTACGCCTGCCAGCGCCCGAAACTCTTCACGCAAACGGAACGTCCGGTTTCGCGATGACCAGGTTAGTAGCCGACCTTTGCGCCCAGTCTAGCGCGGCCCACTTTCGTCAATTGCAGGCGTGCTAACCGGGTTGAACGCTGCGGACAATTTTCGGAGCTTGGGTGGCAAACCTTGCACTGCCAGAGCGCAGATTGTCTTGGAACACCTTTTTCATTTCCCGAAAAGTAGAGAAGCCAAAACAACGGGCAAGTCTTGTCAGCGCGGTTGTGCTAACAGAGCAACGGTTGGCAATCTCGGCTGCGCTTTCAAATGCAACTATCTCGGGTCGTTCGAGTGCCTGCCGAGCCACCTTCTCCAGGGCTGGGCTCAATCGAACCTCGCGCTTCGCGATCGCCGTTTTGATTTCGTGAAGAGACTTCGGTTTGTCCTTAAGTCCGAGCGATTTCATTCGAAAGCTCCCACACTTCGAAGAACCGGCGGCCAGATGCCCGCAAAACTCAGTCCGTGCCATTTGGCGATCACGACCCTCGTCAGCCCAAGCGTTCTGAGGCAAACGACCCCGGCGACGCAGGAAATACGACGGTCTTGTTCCCGTTTAGGAAAACCCGACGGTGGATATGAGCGTGAATTGCTCGGGCAAGCACCTGTGCCTCGACATCGCGGCCGAGGCTGACATAGTCCTCGTTTGACTGCGCATGTGTCACGCGGATCGTGTCTTGCTCGATGATTGGCCCCTCGTCCAGATCGGCCGTCACGTAATGCGACGTGGCCCCGACCAGCTTCACGCCCCGGTCGTGCGCCTGCTTGTAGGGATTGGCGCCCTTAAATGACGGCAGGAAGGAATGGTGGATGTTGATGATGCGGCCCGACATTTTCCGGCACATCTCATCCGACAGCACCTGCATGTATCGCGCCAGCACGACCAGTTCAGCGCCCGTCTCCTCGACGACGCGCATTTGCTGCGCTTCGGCCTCGGCCTTATTCTCTTTCGTCACCTTGATGAGGTGAAACGGGATGTCGTGGTTCACCACGACCTTCTGGTAGTCCATGTGATTGGAAATCACTGCGACGATATCGATCGGAAGCGCACCGATCCGCCAGCGATAGAGAAGATCGTTGAGGCAATGGCCAAAGCGCGAGACCATTATGATGACCCTGCGCTTGACGCCCTCGTCGAAGAACTCCGCTTCCATGCCGAACTGCGAGGCGATTGCCTTGAAGCCCGAACGGAGTCCTTCCAGCCCCGATCCGCCTTCGGAGCGGAAACTCACCCGCATGAAGAAGTTGCCGGTGTCGGCATCATCGAACTGCGCACTGTCGGTAATGTTGCAGGACTGGTCCGCGAGGAAGGTCGAGATCGCCGCGACGATCCCCCTGGTCGAGCGGCATTCGACGCGAAGTGCAAAATTCATCATTGGCTCTGTTCCTGAGCGAAGTTACGCATGAAGCCGTCGGCGAGACGCTGTCAGGTGTTGGAAAGCAGGCATGCAATGGTCATTAGGCCGACGTGAGTTGCTTGCATTCCTTCGCGTTGCCTGTGCGGCGGGCCCGGCCGATGGTGTCAGTTTGATCCTGCGAGCGGGTTGCCGACGACGCGCCAACACCGTCAGCCCAGCACGCTCGCCAGGGTGACAGGGTTGCCGCTCTTCGCCGATAGCGTCGCGGCCTCGGCCATCCCCAGGGCGGCAACACCGTCATTCAGGGTAACTGGAGGCGCCTTTTTCTTCCGTGATCGCGCTGACAAAAGCCGCCCATTCGGCCGCCTACGCGGGCATGTAGCGCTCCAGGAAGAAGTAGGTGGGCTTGGCCCCGGTCACGCCCGCCGAGCTTTTCCGCGGCTGCGGTGTTGATGTCCGATACCGCGATGAGCGTGCTGTCGGGATGCGACGAGATAGCCGTCGCGCGAACGCCGGCGATACGTCCGGCACCGAGAAGGCCGACTTTGAGCATGGTTGTCCTCTAACTTTGCTGTGCCTGGTGATCTTCTAAATCAGCGAGAAAAGCCTTGAAGGCACCTGCCCACCGATGGGGGCGAGGCCGTCCCTCCCGATTTGAAAGAGGCTTCTGGAATTGGTTCAAGCTTTTGCCTGCTCCAGGAACTCACCGTATTCCGGCTCCGCGATCGAAACATTGTGCTGTGGCTGCGGGTATGCGCCGGAACCGACGTCGGCGATGAATTCCTGGAATGCCGCAATCCGCTCTTGCTGGAGTCGTGCAAACTCGGCCGCGAAATTGCGATAGGTCTTGGCGTGACGTGGCTTATGCCCATTGGTGTGGCCCAGTATGTCCTCCGCGAACAGATATTGCGCATCGGCGCCTGGGCCGGCCCCCATGCCAAGCATGATCATCGATGTGTTCCTCGAAATGAACTCGCCGATCCGGTCTGGCACGACCTCAAGCTCGGCCCCGAAGCAGCCGATCGCTTCAAGCTGCTTCACCTGCTGCCAGACCTTGAGAGCTTCCTGGGCAGTCTTCCCCACGGCGCGGAACCCGGTCCAGGTGATGTATGAAGGGACAAGTCCGACATGCGCAACGATCGGCACATGGTTGTCACAGAGTGCCTTTTGAATGTCGTAGGCGGCCGCGCAATAGAAGCAGTCGCCGCCCATGGCCGCAAAGTGGAAGGCTGCGCGCAGATAGTCCTCGGCCGTTGCCAAGGGGCGGCCGTCAAAAGTCCCCCAGCCGCCGTAAGGTAGCCCCACCTGCACGAAGCAACGTCCAGCCGCTTCGCGCATTTCGGCGGAGAAGAAACGGCCCTCGATGGAGAGCATGTCGATGCCTGCCGCGTTCGCCGCCGCGGCCTCTTCGATGGTGGTAACGTAGAGCATTGAGATTTTCTGCCCTCGCGCCTTCATGGCACGAATGTCGGCGACCGTGGGGCGGGTGTTTCTGTGGACCATTGTCTTACACCGTGAACGCGTTGCGGAATGCTTCGAGCGCTGCTTCAGGATCGCCAGAGGCGAAGGCTTCCATCCCGACTGGCCCTGAGTACCCCATCGCCTTCAGTGCCTTGGCTATGGCGTGCCAGTTCACCTCGCCGGTGCCAGGTTCCATGCGCCCAGGTACATCCGCGACCTGCACCTCGCCGATCCACGGCAGGGAGGCTCGGCAGAGTTCGATCAGGTTCCCCTCGCCGATCTGCGCATGGTAGAGATCCAGGTTGAGGCGCAGGCGCGGATGGTCGATCGATGAGACCAGCGCCAGCGTATCCTCCGCGCGTCCGAAGGGCACGCCAGGATGATCGACAGGAAGATTGAGGTTTTCCAACGTGAAGGTGACGCCCTCCTTCTCGGCCATGTCCGCGATCCTGCTGAGAGTATCGCGCGCCTTCAGCCACATGGCGCCAGAGACCACCTCGACCGGTGTGACGGGCAGACCACCTTCCCCGAGGCCCGTGCCGTGGAGGTTCAGCCGCTCGACACCAAGGCGTTTTCCCACCTGTGCCGTCTCGCGCGCGGTTTTCAGCAGCTCGGTCGCGCCCTCGTCATCGGTCAGGCGGCCGCGCAGGTAACCGTTCATGATGGAGAAGGTCGCCCCTGATTTCTCCAGCTTTGTCAGATCATGGTCTCGCCAGTTCCACAGCCCGACTTGGAATCCCATCTCGTGCAGGCGAGCGGCGCGCCATTCGATAGGCTTGTCACGCCAAAGCATCTCGGCGCAGGCAGCGAGCTGAAAGCGTTGACCTGTCATGACTTAAACCTCGACCATGACGCGGCCATTCTCGACCTTCGTCTTGTAGGTCTTGATGTTCTCGCAGGCCGGTGGCGTCTCTACTTCCCCGGTCGTAAAGTCGAAAACAGAAGCGTGCTTGGGGCACTCCACCGTGTTCCCCATGACGAGACCGTCAGCAAGGTGGATCTTCTCATGCGTGCAAAGCCCGTCCGTGCAGTAATACTCGTCCGCGTCGTTGCGGAAGATTGCGAAAGTGCGGCCGCCGTTCTCGAAGCGTTTGGCTTCCTCGGCTTCGATTTCATCTGCGGCGCAAGCGTCGACCCAGGGCATTGAATACCTCTTCAGATATCTTGTGGTTTGAAATCTGCGGGGGCCGACGGCATCACGCCCTGGAGTAGCGCGACCGACTTCTCCAGCCCCTCCAGCGAATTGAGAAGTACGTCTTCGTGCTCGATGGAAAGCCAGCCGTCATAGCCAGCCATCTTGAGCCGATAGCAGAACTGTCGCCACCACTCCTCGCCATGGCCGAACCCAAGGGTGATGTAGCTCCAGGACCGCGCTGGAATGTCCATGAGGCTGCCATTCTCAAGCAACGAAGTCGTTGCCTGAACGGGTCGGTTGAGCAGCGTGTCCTTGGCATGAACATGATAAACGGCCGCGCCCAGCGCTTCGGCGGCAGCGAGGGGGTCAGCGCCCATCCAGAACAGATGCGAGGGGTCCAGATTGGCGCCAATGACAGGTCCGACCGCTGCTCGAAGTTTCAGGAGCGAGGGCACGTTATAGACACACTGATTACCGTGCAGCTCGAGCGCGATGCGCTCGACGCCGTTTTGCTTCGCCAGGGCAGCGATTTCGGTCCAGAAGGGGATCAGCTTTTCTTCCCATTGATATTTGAGGATGGTCTGTGTTTCCGGCGGCCAAGAGGACACAACCCAGTTCGGCATGCTATCGCTGGGACTGCCGGCCGGCAGGCCGCTCATGGTGCAGACCGTGCGAATGCCCATCTCGCCGGCGACACGGATCGTATCTTTCAACCCTTCGCCTTGGGTGCGATCGGTCGGATGCAACGGATTGCCGTTGGCGTTCAGGCTGATGATCTCCAACCCGTGTTCTTCGAACGCACCTTTGAAGCGCTTCTGGGCTTCCTTGTTGCCGAGCATGGATGAAAGCCGGAAATGAGGAGCGGTTGACCAGCCACAGGTATTCACCTCGATGCCGGATACGCCCATGAGCTGGGCGTGATCGAGCACCGCCTCGAATGGCAAATCGCCGAGACTGTCTGAAACGAAACCCAGCTTCACGCGTAAAACTCCGGCTTTGCAATCATCTGGATGGGCGTTCGACGGGCGTCCTTCAACGCCCTCACGCCAGCCTCGGCAACGACGGCAGCGCAATATCCATCCCAGCAATCCGAGGCGGTCAGCGGAAACTCCCCGGTCGTGACGAAGCGCAGGAAGTCGCGGTTCTGGTGACGGTAGGCATCGTAGTAGCGTGTCCGCCAATCGGCGTCGTAACCTGTACTTTGGGTAAGCGCCGACTCGGTGCGGGTATAGGCAACATTGTTGGTCGCCACGCTGCCCCTCTCACCGATCAATTCGGCACGGACGTCATAGCCGTAGGCGGCGTTGTTGTTGATCTCGATGTTGACGAGCTGGCCATCCACTGTTTCCAGCACCATGACGACGGGCGCGACACGCGCATCCGAGCGGCTCGGCTGGAATGCGGAAATAGCGGTATATTCCGTCCCGAGCACATAACGCACGACATCGAATTCGTGTGGGGCTGAATTGGTGATCGCCATAGCGCCGGTGAAATCGGCCGCAGGCGTTTCAACATTGCGGTGGAAATTGTGCATCATCAACGCCCGGCCGAGACGGCCGTCTTCCAGCGCCCGCTTCATCTCTTGGTAGGAGCGGTCGTACCGGCGCATGAAGCCGAGCTGGACGAATTTCGCCCCGGCCTTCTGCTCGGCTTCCATCACCCCGATGCAGTCGGCCGATGCTTGTGAAAGGGGCTTCTCACACAGAACCCGCTTGCCGGCGGCAATGCAGGCCATCGAAAGCGGCGCATGCGTGAAATCGGGACTCGCAATGATCACGGCGTCAACGTCTTGCCGCGCGATGGCGCCCTCGGGATCGGCGGCAATGTCGAAGGCCCCGCACGCATCGGCGACGCGACGAGCGCGTTGCTCATCCATGTCGCAAACCAATTGAAGGGTTGCGCCCGGCAGTTCCTCGGCAACTATCTTGGCATGATCCGCACCCATCAAGCCGGCGCCGATCACTGCAATGCGAACTGTCATTTCTGTCCTGCTTTTTACTTTTCGAGTTTACGGGGCCGCTGTGATAGCCTCCCAAGGAAAGTCTAGTGAGCCGCTGGGACCTCGAGCACCTGCGGGGGCGGCGGATGCCCCTCATGGGTCTCCATGTAACCCTCCACCTGGGCTTCGAGGTCAGCCATGGTCTCGCCGCCGGCCATTAGATCCGTGATCTCCTCGCGGGACTTTTCGCCCTTGCGGAAATCGGCGGCGATGGCGCCACGGATCAGCACTGCGAAATGATCGCCGACGGCCATGGCGTGCATGACCTGGTGGGTGATGAAGACCACCGCCAGGCCGCGCCTCTTGGCCTCATTGACGATACGCAGCACATGCGAGGCCTGCTTGACGCCGAGCGCCGCTGTCGGCTCATCCAGGATCAGCACGCGCGCTCCAAAATACACGGCGCGGGCAATGGCGAGCGACTGGCGCTCGCCGCCCGACAGGCCGCCAACCAAGCGGTCACCGTCATCAATACGGGTGATACCGAAATCCCGTACCGCTTTCACCGCGATGTCGTTGGCGCGCTTGCGGTCGTAGATCCTGAACGGTCCCCACCCTTTGGTCGGCTCGACGCCGACGAAAAAAGACCGCCCGATGCTCATCAGTGGGAACGTGCCGCCGAACTGGTGCACCGTGGCGATTCCGCGTCCCTGCGCGTCACTCGGACCGACGAACGTCACAGGCTGACCATCCATCAGTATCTCGCCGCCGCTGGGTTTGTGGACCCCGGCGAGGGTTTTGATAAGGGTCGACTTGCCGGCTCCGTTGTCGCCGAGCAAGCAAAGCACTTCGCCTGCGCGCACCCTCAGCGAGATATCGTGCAGGACGTCGATCGGTCCGAAGGACTTGTTGACGTTCCTCAGTTCGAGAATGGCAGGTTTGTCGTTCATGGCGTCATCTCTTCATCTGCAATTCGGCTGCGCGAAGGTGGCGTTCACCGAAGTGGGGCTTGTCAAGGAATTCATCTCTCAAGGGTTTGCCGGCTCCCGTGGCAGGGTTCGCTTGCGCCCCGGTCTGAAGTACAGTGCCAGGTCGCGGAATGACTGGTTCATCAACACGGCCAGCAGGAGCATCACGCCGATGATCAGATTCGACCAGTTTCGGTCGATCTGGGTGAAGTAGATGCCCTGGCTCACAATCGCGAATGTGATGGTGCCGACGAAGATGCCCAGGACCGAGCCGAATCCGCCGGTCAGCAGCACGCCGCCCACGACGACGGACACGATGGCGTTGAAGATGAAGTTCATGCCGCCGGAGACCTGGGCGGAGTTGAACAGGATCGCCTGGCAGATTCCAACGAATGTGGCACTAACTGCTGACAACACGAACAGTGCAATTGTCATGCGGTTCGTCGGAATGCCGGCGTTGCGGGCGCTGACCTTGTCGCCGCCCATGGCAAAGAGCCAATTGCCGTAACGCGTCTTGTGCAGGACGAAACCCATGATGGCGGCGAACGCGATCCACCAGACGATGGTGACCTGGTGGCTGCCAGCGAGTAGTTGTCCGAACAGGAATTTTGCCCAGTCCGGCGCGGTGAGCGCCACGCTGGCATTGCCGGTCAGGAGCACCGAAGCACTGAGCACCACGCCCTGCATGGCGACGAGCGTCGCCAAGGTGATGATCAGCGAGGGCACCGAGGTGCGGATGGTCAGCAGGCCGTTGACCAGGCCGACCGCGACGCCGACCGCCAGCGCGCCGGCGATCCCTACCGTTATGGGCAGTCCGTAGTAACCGGACAGGATGGCGGTGGTCATCGAACCCGCCGGGATCAAAGCGCCGATGGAAATGTCGAGTTCGCCAGCAATCATCAGCAGCCCGACGGGAATGGCGACAATGCCGAGATTAGCCGCGAAATTGACCCAGCTCGCCGCGCCAACCAGCGTGCCCAGATTGGCGCCGCCGAACAGAACAAAGAACAGCACCACGCCGACGAGGCTGAGGATCGAGCCGGCTTCGGGACGGCGCAACAACGGCTTGATTGCGTCCATCATGACTATCCCCCCTTCTTCGACGAATAGCTGAGCGCCAATTGCCGGAACGTGTCGTTGGTCAACACCGCAATCAGCAGAAGCGCGCCGATGATGATGCTCCCGACATTGGGATCCAGGCTGGTGAAATAGATGCCCTGGTTCACGATCGAGAAAGTGAGCGTGCCAAACACGATGCCGACGATCGAGCCGAAGCCGCCTGTGAGCAAGACGCCGCCAATGACCACGCACATGATGGAATTGAAGATGAAGGACTGGCCCGCCAGAACCTGCGCGCTCTGGTAGACCATCACCTCGCTGACTCCGACGAAAGCAGCGCTGAAGCCAGACAGCATGAACAGACCGATGGTCAGCCGCTTGGTCGGGATGCCAACGTTGCGCGCGCTTTCCTTGTCGCCGCCGAGTGCATAGATCCAGTTGCCCATCGGGGAGATGTGCAACAGCCAGAACAGGCCAATCACGAACACCACCCACCACAGGATCGTGACCTGGAACATGCCGCCGAGATAGTCGCCGAAGATTGCCTTGGTGAGCGGCTCCGGCACAAGCGAGACGCCGGTGCTGCCGGCGATCTTGACGGTGAGACCTAGGGTCAGACCCATCGTGAGGAACATGGTGCCAATGGTGATTATGAGCGACGGGATGGTCGTTCTCGTCACGAGCAGACCATTGAGCAAGCCGACAGCGAGGCCGAGGCCAAGCGCGGCCGTTATGCCAAGCCAGTCGGGCAGCCCATAGTGGCCTGACACGATAGCAGCGGTGAGAGACGCTGCGGGGATCACCGCACCGACCGAGATGTCCAGTTCCCCGGCGATCATAAGCAACCCTATCGGCAGCGCGATGATCCCGATCTCAGACGCGATATTCAACCAGCTGGCCGTGCCCGCTGCCGACATAAAGCCACTGCCGCCGAACAGACCGAAGAAAAGCAGGACTGCGACCATGCCAAGGAACGAGCCCGATTCCGGTCGACGCGCCAGCCTGCCGAAAGCCAATCCGGACTGCCTGCGATCCGCCAGCGGAGTTGAAGTGGATGTCACGGGATGTGCCATTAGGGTAATCCGCGATCACGCGGCCGGCCGCGATGGGGCCGCCGCGCACAGAGAGGGAAAAAGGGCCGCCCGCTGTAAAGCGAGGGCGGCCCAGGCGGGAGGATTATCGCGTCCCTGCTTTCACGCCAGCGATGGTGGCGTCGACGTTTGTCTTGTCGATGATGCCTGGTCCCGTAAGGATCTCGCGGGTGGGCACCGCCAAGCCATAATTGACGTGGCCATTCAGAATCGCGACGGCCAGGTATCCCTGCAGGTAGCCTTGCTGGTCGATCGCGCAGGCCTGCTTGCCATCCTTGATGTTGTTCAGGATGGTTTCGTCAAAGTTCATGCCGCAGAGTTGCACTTTCCCGACCTTGCCGGCCTGGGTAAGGCCGTTCATGGCCGAGTTGGCGTCGACATTGCCGATGGTAAAGACGGCGTTGACGTCCTGGTGCTGCAGCAGATAGGCCTTCACTGCCTGGGCGACGGCTGTCGCCGAGCCGAAGGATGTAGCGGGCAATGGCAGGACATCGGCTTCGCCACCGCCGTTCTTCATCCCCTCCTTGAAGCCGCCGCAGAAGGCCTCGATATTGGCAGCGCCTGGCAGCGTGTTGATGCAGACGCCCTTCTTGTTCCCGGCCTTGGTGAGGTACTCGCCAGCCGCGACACCGCCTTTGTAGTCGTCCGAGCCGACATAGTTCATAGCGCCGAGACGATCGGCCGCTTTCAGCCCGCCGGCATTGTAGATGATCAGGGGAATGCCAGCATCTTTCACTGCCTTGAACGCAGGGTCCATCGCTTCCGGCACCCAGTCTGGGCCGACAATGGCGTCGGCCTTCTGGTCGATCGCCTGACGGATCAACTCGGCGGCGTCGACACCGAGATTGTCGTAGTTCTGCGGTCCGAGCCAAGTGACCTTGCCGCCTTGGGCTTCGACCACCTTACCGGCGTCTTCTGCACCGCGCTTGACGATCGACCAAAACGGATCGTCCGGTTTGCCGCCGACCACGAAGATATTGGCGGCGAGCGTCGCGCCTGCGCTGAATCCAATCAGCATCGCTGTCGACACGAGTGTCTTGAAAAGCTTCATAGTCTTCCTCCCAATTTACCCCGTGGGGTTTCAACAAAAGTCTTGCAGTCCCGAGCCCGCTCCTCACAGGCGCAGTCGAAACAGTTTTTGGTTGGTTATTCCGCCGGCATTCCAGAGGCGGGATCGCTGCGGCCTTCGTGCCGGCCCCGCATTTTTTCCTTCTTCTTGCGGAAGCGAGCCTTCATGACCTCATCGGCTTCTTTGCTGCCGTCGTGCCAAGTGCCGAATAGCTTATCGAGGGGTACCAGCCCGTCACCGCCGTAATTCACCTCGAAATACTTGTGGTGCAAGTAATGCACGTAAGAATGGCTATCGAGGCTAACCTTGTCGGTGATTTCGAATGTCTCGAAGCCGAGGTGGCCGTTCACTGCTCCAAATCCCGCTCCGTGCAGCGTGAAGTAGGCGCAGACCGGGTTGGATGGGATCAGCAGGTGCAGCCAGGCTTCGGCGTGATAGAGGAAGCCTTCGACCGGATGCATTGACAGTGAAGACCAGGGACTCGGATTGATCGAGTTATGATGGACCGAATGCACCCATTTGTAGAGCGGCGGCCAGTGGATCGCCCGGTGAAGGAAGAAGAAATAGACCTCATGCATGGCCGGCGCGATAAGCACCAGGAACGAGAGGTAAAGCCAATTCGTCGTCCATGGCAGCCAAACCGCCCAGCTGTTTGCATAGACCCACAGCATCACGATCTCGACCACTGTCCACAGTGGTATCGTGACGAAAAACGAGCGGGTGAAATTGTCGATGTTCTGGCTTTGAAACCAGAACACGTCCGACGGCGCGTCCGAAGGGAATTTTGAATTGTATTTGAAGCGGTTTTGTTGCTTGCGCTGGAAGTAATAGCGCAGCTCGAAGAAGCCGTAGAAAAGAAAAATCCCCGCGGCGTTGAGGCCGTACAGCCAAAGGTAGTTGAGTAGTGAGAAGCTCGCGAGGCTCTGCCAGCTCGGGATTAGCAGATTTACCCAAATGAGCGCGGTGGCGAGATGGAACGTGTTCCATGGCCAGAAAAATTCAGGAATCCATGCAACCACCTTCTTTGCATTGAACGGACGGTGCCAGATCGGCGCCGGCTCGGCGCGCCGGTGCGGGGCCCAATTCCCGCGCTTGTCGCGTGTTCCATACTGAAGGTCATCCATCGTAACAGCGCCTCCTCGCCCGGATCGGTCTGGTGTCCGTGGGGTTCGGACCCCCTAGGGCTCAGCCGATCGAGCCCCTGTTCGGCGCAATTCATATCGGAGGGTTGATATTCGGAGAAGGCAGAAATAACATCAAAATTGCATTTGTATCATTTAGATTCAATCATGATGATACAGCTAAGGGATGGCTTCATGAAGCGGCCGACAATCCAAGATCTCGCTACCGCGGCAGGCGTATCGGTGGCGACTGTGAACAGAATTTTGGGCGGCACTGTTTCCGTGCGGCCGAAAACTATCCAACGCGTCCAAGGTGCTGCGGAAGAAATTGGCTTTTACGGTATCGGGGCGATTGACGATCGGGCTCGTAAAATATCGCCGCATTACCGATTGGGTTTCCTGCTCCAGCAGTCGACCCGTGACCTCTATCAGCTATTCGGAAAGAAGATCGTTGCCGCCTGTCGCGAGCGTCGGGACGAAGTCATCGAGCCCGTCGTCGACTTCGTAGATATTTTGACGCCGGAGACCATCTCGGCCCATCTCATTGCCCTCGGCGAATCCTGCGACGCTGTCGCGGTGGTCGCGGCGGATCACCCGATCATTGGCCAGGCCGTCCGTTCGCTGAAGGAGATGGGCAAACCGGTTGTTGCTTACATCACGGATCAATCCGCGCCGGAAAGAGCGGCCTATGTTGGCACCGATAACTGGAAGCTTGGGCGCACCGCGGCCTTCCTGATTACGCAAACGACCCAAGGTCCTGGTCGGATTGCTGTCTTCATCGGCAACCATCGGTATCAATGCCAAGACGTGTCCGACGCCAGTTTCCGTTCCTATTTGCGCGAGCACGCTCCACGGCTCACGGTAGAGGAAAGCCGCCCCACCCACGAGGAAGCCAGTGAGGCCTATCGAATGGTCACCGAGCTTCTGAAATCAGCTGACGATGTTGTCGGCATTCTGATCGTCGGAGGCGGAATAACCGGTGTACTTCATGCCTTGAGGGAAGTGTCTCCTGAGCGGCGGTCGGGTGTCAAAGTGGTATGCCGTGACATCGGACCCGAAACTCGAAAGGGGCTCTCTGAGGGCCTGATCACCGCAGCTCTTTGCCACCCTCTCGAAGCGACCTCGGCCCTGCTTGTCCAAACGATGCTCGATGTCATTGGACCGCAAGCACCATTTGCGACCCTCCAGCGATCTATACCTTTTGAGATTGTCACACCGGAGAATATTTGACGTACATGTCATCTACGGGCGCGGGCATCCTTCGACCCGATGAGGAATGTCCGCTTTCGGGTGACGTACAAAGGGACCTCAACGTCCGAAATTGGGCGCAAGGCTGCCGTTCGCGTCGTGTCTCGTCTTGCATCGAGGCACCTCTCTCGCGCAAGGGCAAGCGAGATGCCGTCGCGTCCGTACTTGCCCAGATAGACGGTCTCCCGGCGGCCATTGAGCCTGTAATCCAGCCGAAATGAGATTGCGCCGCTCGGCATGACGCGAATGTACATCCCCGTTGCGGTCAGCAATTTTGTACATTTTGTCTTTTGGTCTCAATGCCTTAATGGCGGTGTCCGTCAGCATGCCTGCAGCCTCTTGAAAAGTACCGTCAGCGAAATCTCGGAGGCCTGCGGCAGGATTTTCCTATTATCCTTCAACGGGTTAAAAAGAAAAAAGTACCGTCAAGAGCCTCATTGGCGGTGACGGTACTTTGAAAAATTGGTCGGAGCAATATGGCCGAGGTCCGTCAGGCGGTCCGTCCACGCCAAACTCTGCGTGCCGATAGATGCCGAATATCCTAAAATGGTATTTATTTTTAATTACAAGGGCTTGAGTCGTGCTGCGGCCTGTTTTCGGCGGCGTTCGGATCGGCCTAAATCATTCCCACTCGATTGTGCCAGGCGGCTTCGAGGTCACGTCGTACACCACACGGTTGATGCCGCGCACTTCGTTGATGATGCGGGTGGCGGCGGCACCTAGGAAGGCCATGTCGTAGTGATAGAAATCAGCCGTCATGCCGTCGACCGAAGTGACTGCACGCAGCGCACAGACGAATTCGTAGGTGCGGCCGTCGCCCATCACGCCGACGGTCTGCACCGGCAACAACACGGCGAAGGCCTGCCAGATCGCGTCATAGAGGCCAGCCTTGCGTATCTCGTCGAGATAGATGGCGTCGGCCTCGCGCAGGATCTCCAGCTTCTCCCGGGTGATGCCGCCAGGGCAGCGGATGGCAAGACCGGGGCCTGGGAACGGATGGCGGCCGATGAAGCTTTCGGGCAGACCGAGCTCCTTGCCTAGCGCCCTCACCTCGTCCTTGAACAGTTCGCGCAACGGCTCGACCAGTTGCATGTTCATGCGCTCGGGCAGACCGCCGACATTGTGGTGCGACTTGATCGTCACCGACGGGCCGCCAGTGAAGGAGACGCTTTCGATGACGTCGGGATAGAGCGTGCCTTGTGCCAGGAAATCGGCGCCGCCGAGCTTCTTCGCCTCGTCCTCGAACACCTCGATGAACAGCCGGCCGATAGTCTTGCGCTTCTTTTCCGGGTCCGACTCGCCCTCCAGCGCCGAGATGAATTTGTCGGAGGCATCGACCAGGATCAGCGGCAGATTGTAATGCTGGCGGAACATCGCCACCACACCGGCGGCCTCCTCCTTGCGCATCAGGCCGTGATCGACGAGAATGCAGGTCAGCTGGTCGCCGACCGCCTCGTGGATCAGAAGGGCGGCGACCGAGGAATCCACGCCGCCCGACAGCGCGCAGATGACCTTGCCCTTGCCGACCTGCTTGCGGATCGCCTCGACCGCGTGTTCGCGATAGGCGCGCATCGTCCAGTCGCCTTCGATGCCGGCGATGTTGTGGACGAAATTCCTGAGCAGCCGGGCGCCGTCGGGTGTGTGCACCACCTCCGGGTGGAACATGATGCCGTACATCCTGCGCTCGACATTGCCGAAGATGGCGAAAGGCGAGCTTTCCGATTTGCCGAACACCTCGAAGCCCGGCGGCAAGGCGATGACGCGATCGCCATGGCTCATCCATACCTGATGGCGCTGGCCGGTCGCCCAAAGCCCTTCGAACAGCGGACTGTCCTTCTCGATCTCGACGAAGGCGCGGCCGAATTCGCGATGGTTGGAGCTTTCGGCGACGCCGCCCATCTGCACGCACATGGCCATCTGGCCGTAGCAGATGCCAAGCACCGGTACACCGGCGTCGAAGACGATCTGTGGCGCGCGCGGGCTGCCGATGTCCGATGTCGAGGCGGGGCCGCCGGACAGGATCACAGCTTTCGGATTGATGCGCTTGAACGCGGCTTCGGCCGACTGGAACGGCACGATCTCGGAAAACACGCCGGCCTCGCGGATGCGGCGGGCGATGAGTTGGGTAAACTGGCTGCCGAAATCGACAATCAGGACGGTGTCGGTGTGATTGGCTGTCGTCATGGCGAGCCTTTAGAGAAAGAAACGAGTCGGCGCAATGGGTTGCGCGGTCGCGCCGCTCACTTCGGCCCCGATGCTCCTGCCGATGCGTCGCCCCGCCCCGCGTCAAGTGTGCGCAAGGCGTCCATAAGCGCTGCGAATCGCTGCTCGCCGATGCGGTCGATATAGCCGCGCTCGATCTGAAGCTTGATGCGGTCGCCGTCGCGCAAGGCATCCAGACCCTTGCGGGTATAGCGCACAAGCTTGCCGCGCCCGTCCCGTGGATCGGGCAACCGCTCCAGCACGCCTTCCGCCTCCAGACCGTCGAGCAATTGCTGAACCGCTTGCTTGGAGGTGGCCGCGCGCTCGATCAATGCCGACTGGTGCGTGCCGTTGCGGGGGATGTGCCCGAGCAGCCCGGCGCGCGCCTCGCTGAACCAGGCGTGGCCGGCGGACCGCATGGCGGCAGCAAATTCCACCTGCCAGGCACGGCTCGCCTGCCATAGCCGCCAGCCGACATGATCCGGCGACGCTTCGGTTTTTTCGTCAAGGTGCTTGACCATTTATTCCAGACTCCATATAGTCAAGATACTTGACGATATTCATCCCGTCGAGGCTCTTTCGAAACGCGAACCCATGGACAGGTATAATGACGATACTGAACAGGGACACGCTGGCCATTATCATGGTCGGAACCACGCATGTCATCGACATGGGCGGCAAGCACGCCTTCGTCCACTATGAAACTGAAGATCGGGCGCACATGCTCCTACCGGACGGCACACGCTTCCACGGACTTTGGGCGCTGCTGGACGACGGCTACAAGGTCGAATGGAAAGACGGCCCCGCCGGCGCCTGGAAACTCGATCATACGCCGGGAGCGATCGATTATATCGACGCGACAGGCGCCGTGCGCGGACGCGTCTCACGCATCGATTTCGGCGATCCGCATAGCCTGGCCGCTTGATCCGAAGAACAGTCAGCCCTCGAGCAGGCCGCCACCGATCGCCCGTTCGAGCGACTCGATCGCCACGGCCAGCTTCTCGTCGATGACGTGCAGATATTCCGTCCAGTCGTTGACATGGCGCAGATCGGCCGCGCCGTCGGAAATGCCGCGCAGGCCGATCAGCGGCACGCCGAATAAGTGGCAGGCGCGCAGGCAGGCGAAGGTCTCCATGTCGACCATATCGGCGTCGATCACGTCATAAGCGGCACCGGTGACGATCGCGCCGCCGGTCGAGAGCGTGGCGCTTCTGATACCTGGAATAACGAGAGGCAGTCGCACCGTCACCGGCAGGTCGAGGAAAGGCGTCGCGCCCTTCTCGAAGCCGAGCGGCGAAGCGTCCATGTCGCGATAGCTCACCGAGGCTGCCTGGTAGATTTCAGCCTGTTCCAGCTTGCGGCTGCCGGCCGAGCCCAGCGAAACGACCAAGTCCGGAAGCGCTCCTTCGGCCTTCAACGCCGCGAGCTCGGCGCCCAGCCTGACGCCGGCCTCGACCGGACCGACTCCGGTCATCAGCGGCGTGAACAGGTTTTTCAGGTGCGGGCCGTATTCAGCCTCGACCGCCATGACGAAGAGAACGGATTTGCCCGACAGACGTGCCACTTCAACGGTCATGACGACCCTGACCCCCATTTGTTGCGACCACGGAAGGGAAAGGAGGCAACGTGCCCTCGCTGCCTGCCGGCCCTTCGCTATGGCTCCGTGCGTTCGTCGGACGAAAAGCCCATTCAGGGGGGGTTCGCCCGCTGCGCAGACCTCTCCTCACCCCGCGATACCGTCGCGACCAACCATCGTCATCATCGTGCCGGTCATGGTGGCGATCAGCTTGGCCTCGCCGTCGGCGGCGAAGGCATAGGCCTGGCCGTCGGCAACGATGATGGTGCGGCCGGGTTTGGTCACCGAACCGCGGAACAGAAAGCGCTCGCCCCGGCCCGGCGCCAGAAGGTTGACCTTGAATTCGATGGTCAGCACGCCGGAATTCTCAGGCATGAGCGAGAATGCCGCATAGCCGCAAGCCGAGTCCAGCGCCGTCGAAATGACGCCTGCATGCAGGAAGCCATGCTGCTGGGTCAGCGCCGCCGAATAGGGCATCTCGATCTCGATTATGCCGGGTGTCACCAAAGTCAATTCGGCGCCGATCGTCGCCATCGCCTGCTGGCGTGCAAAGGACGCCCTGACGCGATCTTCATAGTCTGGAGCCGGTACGATCTTCGCTGCCATCGCCGTTGCCTTCGTTTGTTTGGCAAAGCTTATTGCAGAGGGATCGGCGGCAGGCAATCTCAATTGCTGCACTGCAACAATTGGTCTCGTAGGCCGTCACCGGCCGAGTGGCCGCGAACTGCCGGCGGATGCGGCAGGGCTCAGTTGGTCCGGCGCAGCGCGCAGAAATAGAACCCATCAGTGCCGCTCAGCGCCGGCGACAGGGAAATATCGCCGCCAGCGCCGATCCGCGCCGCTGCTTGGTGGCCCGGAAAACGGCCGTCCCAGAGAGCGCGGTGATCGACCGGGGCAAAGCCGCTGCTGCGCTCACGAAACGCCATGACCTGCTCGCCATTCTCCTCGTCGAATACCGAGCAGGTGATATAGACCAGCAGACCGCCGGGTTTGACATATATCCTGGCGGCATCGAGGATCGTCGCCTGCTCGCCTTTGCGGGCGTCGAGCTGTCTCTGTGTCAGCCGCCATTTGGCATCGGGACGCCGCCGCCAGGTACCGCTGCCGGTGCAGGGGGCATCGACCAGCACGATGTCCATGTGGCCGACCAGCGGGGCAAGCTCGGCGGGCTTGGTGGCGACCTGCACATTGCGATTTTCCGAGCGGCGGATGCGGTCGAAGATTGGCGCCAGCCGCGCCTTTTCGGCATCATAGGCAAAGATCTGGCCGTGATTGTCCATCGCCGCCGACAGCGCCAGCGTCTTGCCGCCGGCGCCGGCGCAGAAGTCAAGCACCTGCATGCCGGCCGTCGCGCCGGCAAGCGCTGCCGCAATTTGCGACCCCTCGTCCTGGACTTCGAACCAGCCTTTCTGGAAGGCCGGCTCGGCCTGCACGTTCGGGTGTCGGCCATCACCGTCGATCGGCGGGATGCGGATACCGTAGGGTGCGATCCGTGCGACACTGGCACCGGTCTGCTCCAGTTCGGCCAAGACCTTGACGCGATCGGCTTGAAGCGTGTTGACCCGGATGTCGAGCGGCGGACGCGTGGCCAGTGCGGCGCCCTCCTCGATCCATGTCCGGCCAAAGGCCCGTTCGAAAAGCGGTTCGCACCAATCGGGTATGTCGGCGCGAACCGCGGGCGGCGCGTCGGCAAGCCGGCGTTCCGCGATTGCCTGGAGTTCCGTGGCGCTGAGCAGCGGCGGCGCGAACTTGTCGCCTTCGAGCGCAGCGTTGAGCGACTGCCCCGTCTGATTCCATTCGAGCAACAGCGCCCCGAAGCCTGTAGCGCGCGGCGTGTCTTCGCCCAGCAACCAGCCGGCAGAGCGCTTGTGGCGCAGCGCGTCGTAGACGATGTTGCCGATCGCGGCGCGATCACCACCGCCGGCGAAGCGATGTGACAGGCCCCAATCCTTCAGCGCGTCGGCCACCGGCCGGTGACGCCGGCCAATGTCCTCCAGCACTTCGATAGCCGCAGCCAGCCGTCCGCCCAGTCGCATTCGTCATTCCATCAAATCGAGCACATTATCTCGGTCTGCTCTTAGAGCCTTTCACGTCCGGATTGAACCCCGCTCGGTCTCGCCGCGAGTGCAAGCTGGCCATGGTCGGTAAACCTGTCCGATCAGTAAATCTTCACGGCGGTTATCAGTAGGCAAACCAGTAGATGCAATATTTCTAATGTTCTTAACTGGCGCCCGCAAGGACGGCGTATGGTGCTACAGCTCTGCTTTCCAAGTTTTTCGGTTGGGAATACTCTTGCTGCCATGATTCGCGGCGCGGAAACCGTGGACCAGCGGATCGTCACGAGGAGAGGGCAATGAAGACTTATCTGGCGGAAGTTCTAGGCACATTTCTGTTGGTATTCATCGGTACGGCGTCCGTGGTGACGGGCGGCTTCGGCGGCGCGCTGCCGCTTGGCCAGGAAGGCATCGGCCTAGCATTCGGCATCGGCCTCATCGCGGCGGCCTATGCGATCGGCCCGATTTCGGGCGCGCATCTCAATCCGGCGGTGACACTCGGCGTCTTCCTTGCCGGCCGGCTGCCGGCCAAGGACGTCATCCCCTATTGGATCGCGCAGATCATCGGCGCCATCATTGCCTCGCTGGCACTGTGGATCATCGTTTCCGGCCACACAGGCGGCTTCGGCGCGAATGGCTGGGACGAGACGAAATGGGGCATGAGCTCGGCGTTCCTGTGGGAGCTGATCGGCACCTTCACCTTCGTCACGGTAATCCTCGGCGTTACCGCTGAAAAGCACTCGACGGCTTTTGCCGGTCTGGTCATCGGCTTGACGCTGGCCGGCATTCACTTCGCCATGATCCCGGTCACCGGCACCTCGGTCAATCCGGCGCGCTCCATCGGTCCGGCGCTGTTCACCGGCGGTGCCGCACTCAGCCAGCTCTGGCTGTTCATCGTCGCGCCGTTGATCGGCGGCGCCATTGCCGGAGTCGTCGCCAAGGCGCGTATTTTCGAGAAGGATTGATTGCCGGAGCTTGAATGCAAAAGGCGCGGGCTACGGCCCGCGCCTTTTTTGTACGACTTTGAGTTCGGATCAGGCGGCGATATCAAACCGGTCGGCGTTCATCACCTTGGTCCATGCCGCGACGAAATCCCGGGCGAATTTCTGCCCGGCGTCCGCCGATCCGTAGACTTCGGCCAAGGCACGCAGCTGCGCATGCGAGCCGAAGATCAGATCGGCGCGGGTGCCGGTCCACTTGACGGCCTTGGTCCTGCGGTCGCGCGCCTCGTAGATCTCTTCCGCGCCCGGCTCGGAGCCGGCAGCCGGATCCCACACCGTGCTCATGCTGAGCAGGTTGACGAAGAAGTCGTTGGTCAGCTTACCCGGCCTGTCGGTGAACACGCCATGCTTTGACTGGCCGGTGTTAGCGCCGAGCACCCGCAGGCCGCCAACAAGCACCGTCAGCTCCGGCGCCGACAGGCCCAGCAACTGCGCCCGGTCGACCAGCATGGCTTCGACCGACATGGGCTGCTTGCCTCTGACATAGTTGCGGAAGCCGTCGACTTTCGGCTCGAGAGCGGCAAAAGAGTGGACATCCGTCTGCTCCTGCGAGGCATCCATGCGGCCGGGCGTGAACGGCACCTTCACGTCGTTGCCGCCATCCTTCGCAGCCTTCTCGACGGCCGCGACACCACCGAGCACGATCAGATCGGCAAACGAGACCTTCTTGCCGCCAGCGTTGAACTCCTTCTGAATGCCTTCGAGCTTGGCAAGCACCTTCACTAGCTCGGCCGGCTGGTTGACGTCCCAGTCCTTCTGCGGTGCCAGCCGGATGCGGGCACCGTTGGCGCCGCCGCGCTTGTCGGAGTTGCGGAAGGTCGAAGCCGAGGCCCAGGCCGTCGAGACCAGTTCGGAAACCGACAGGCCGGAGGCCAGGATCTTGGCCTTCAGCGATGCGATGTCCTGATCGCTGACCAGTTCATGGTCGACCGCCGGGATCGGATCCTGCCAGATCAGCTCTTCCTTCGGCACCAACGGGCCGAGATAGCGAACGACCGGGCCCATGTCGCGGTGGGTCAGCTTGAACCAGGCGCGGGCAAAGGCATCGGCGAACTGATCCGGATGTTCGTGGAAACGCCGTGAGATCTTCTCGTAGGCCGGGTCGGCCCGCAGCGCGAGGTCGGTGGTCAGCATGGCCGGCGCGCGACGCTTTGAAGGGTCGTGCGCATCGGGCACCGTGCCGGCACCGGCGCCACCCTTCGGCGTCCACTGATGGGCGCCTGCCGGGCTCTTCGTCACTTCCCATTCGTAGTTGAACAGGTTGTCGAAGAAGTTGTTGCTCCACTTGGTAGGCGTCGTTGTCCAGGTGACTTCGAGGCCCGAGGTGATGGCATCGCCGGCAATGCCCGACGCATACTTGCTCGACCAGCCGAGGCCCTGCGCCTCTATGCCGGCGCCTTCCGGCTCGGCCCCTACCAGCGAGGCATCACCGGCGCCATGGGTCTTGCCAAAGGTGTGGCCGCCGGCGATCAGCGCCACGGTTTCCTCGTCGTTCATCGCCATGCGAGCGAAGGTTTCGCGGATGTCGCGCGCGGCGGCGATCGGGTCCGGCTTGCCGTTCGGGCCTTCCGGGTTGACGTAGATCAAGCCCATCTGCACGGCGCCGAGATGGCCACGAAGCTCACGGTCTCCCGAATAGCGCTCGTCGCCAAGCCACTTGGTCTCGGAGCCCCAGTCGACGTCCTGCTCCGGCTCCCAAACGTCGGCGCGGCCACCGGCGAAGCCGAAGGTCTTGAAGCCCATCGATTCCAGCGCGACGTTGCCGGTGAGGATCAACAGGTCGGCCCAGGAAATCTTGCGGCCGTATTTCTGCTTGACCGGCCACAGCAGCCGGCGCGCCTTGTCAAGATTGGCGTTGTCAGGCCAGCTGTTCAGCGGCGCGAAACGCTGCTGGCCCGCTCCGGCCCCGCCGCGACCGTCGCCGATGCGATAGGTGCCGGCGCTGTGCCAGGCCATGCGGATGAAGAGCGGCCCATAATGGCCGAAGTCGGCCGGCCACCAGTCCTGCGAATCCGTCATGACCTTATGCAGGTCCTTGACCACCGCATCGAGGTCGAGACTCGCGAATTCCTTGGCATAATCGAAGTCCTCGCCCATCGGGTCCGACAGGTTCGACTGCTGGTGGAGAACGCCGAGGTCAAGCTGGTTCGGCCACCAGTCACGGTTGGTCCGGCTGGCGGATCCATGCGCAACAGGGCATTTGCCCGCGCTGTTGTCGTCGGTTTTCGCGTCCATCTCTCACTCCAATTTTGCCGAGGTTTGATTTTGCCGAGGGTTAATTTTTGCCGAGATTTTGGGGGCAGCCAGCGGCCCGCGCCAATCTGGAACCACCCAGACTAGGCCACACTGACGATAAAAACAAATTGCCTTTCCTGTTTATTTCGATAGGATTTTCTTATGATAGGCTTGACTGCATGATCGGATTGACAGTTCGCCAGATGCATTATTTCGACGCGCTGGCGCAGACGCTGCATTTCGGGCGTGCGGCGAAACTTGCAGGTGTCAGCCAGCCGGCGCTGTCCTCCCAGATCGCAGAAATGGAGCAACGGCTGAACTGCCGGCTGTTCGAACGCGGTGGCAAGTCGGTGCGCATGACGGACGAAGCGGTCGCCCTGTTGCCACGCATCGAGCGCATCCTGGCTGACATACGTGACGTGGAAACGACGGCCCGGCGCGGCCGCACCGCCATGGAGGGACGCTTCCGGTTGGGCATCATCCCGACCGTCGCGCCCTATCTCCTGCCGCGGGCCTTGCCCGAACTGAAGAAGCATTTCCCGGCCCTGCTGCTCGAACTGCGCGAGGCGGTCACCACCTCCCTGGTCGAGGACACCGCATCGCGAAAACTCGATGCCTTCATCGCCGCGCTTCCGCTCGACCATCCCGGGCTGATCACCGAAGCGCTGTTTCCCGACCGGTTCTTCCTGGCCGTGCCATCAGGCGATCCGGCCTTTGCCTCGCCGCCGGTTCCGCCTGAGAGCCCGGCGCTGGAAAGACTGATGCTGCTGGAAGAAGGCCATTGCCTGCGCGAACAGGCGCTGGCCGTCTGCGGCAATGTGCGGCCGGTGGCAATGGCAAGCTATGGCGCGACCAGCCTGACCACGCTTTTGCAGATGGTGGCGCACGGGCTCGGCGTCACTCTCATCCCCGAAATGGCGGCGGGCCCTGCCGGCACTATCCCCGATCTCAAGATCGTGCCGTTCCAGGAACCGATGCCGCAGCGCATGATCTGCCTAGCCTGGCGGCGCAACAATGCGCGGCACGGCGAATGCGTCGAACTGGCGAAGATCATCCGGGGCCTCGGTGCGGTGATGCTGGTGGCGTGAGAAGCGAACAACCCCGCGCCGGACCGTTCGCGCGTGCGAGAGCCGGGCTCGGCGCAGGGCCATCGGAGATGCGGAACCGACGACGTCAACCTGTCAGGGTATCGCGATGCCGGCATGGTGACTTCCCAACTGCCAGAAGGGTAGCCGAAACCGATCACGCTCCGCTTCGACGATATGGAAGCCCGCCGCCCGGATCAGCTGCAATGGGTCGCGGTTGAGATGGCAGCCGCCGGCGAGCCGGCCCCACAGCCGGTTCAGATGCTCCTGCCACCGGCGGCAACGCGGCCCTTCGGCCTGGCCGTGCTCGATGAAGATCAGCCGGCCCGTGGGCTTCAGGATGCGCCGGATCTCGGTCAGCGCCACCTCAGGGTCCGGAATGGTGCAGAAGGCATAGGTGACGACAACCGTGTCGGCGAAGCTGTCGGTCAAGGGCAGTCTTTCACCGCTGGCCCGGATACAGTCGACATCGAATGGCAAGGAACGGGTCTTCGGTTCGGCCAGACCCAGCATCGTGCCGTCGGGATCGACGCCGACCACCCGTTTCACCCTGCCGGCGTCGTAATAGGGAAGGTTCAGGCCGGACCCGAAACCGACCTCGACCACAACGCCCCCCGCCCGCGGGATCAAGCGCCTTCGCATATGCGCGAAGGCGCTGGCCGAACAGCCGGCGTGGACGAGGTAGGGAGCAATGCAACGCGCGTACCAGGAGAGACAGGATTGGCACATGCTTCAGCCTCCTAGCCGGGTGCTGACGGCACCGGAAGGGATGCCTCCGCCGGCAACGGGCCCTGATGTGCAATGGTGGATGGGAGTATTGACCAGTGACATTTCTCGCCCCAAGGAGTCTCATGATCGGGCCCGATCGGCCCGACGTCGTGGGGATGGATAGAAGGCCGGCGTCCCCTGAACGTCCCTGGATGGCGGTGGTCGGATCGATGGAGCGATTGGAATTCCGATTTCTGGGTTTTCCGGAGTTCCGCTTGAACGGCCGGCGGGTGGAACTCGCCCTGCGCAAGGCGGCAGCCCTCCTCATCTATATCGCCGAGGCCAGCGGGCCGGTGGCGCGCGAGGTCGCCGCCACGCTTTTGTGGCCCGAGACCGACGATCAGGCCGCACGCGCCCGCCTTCGGCGGACACTCTATAAAATCCGCATCGCGTTCGGCAGTGAGATCATCGCCGCCACAGGCGG
The DNA here is from genome assembly GCF_006441095.1 of Mesorhizobium sp. B2-5-4. Classification (NCBI taxonomy): domain Bacteria; kingdom Pseudomonadati; phylum Pseudomonadota; class Alphaproteobacteria; order Hyphomicrobiales; family Phyllobacteriaceae; genus Mesorhizobium; species Mesorhizobium sp. B2-5-4. The sequence continues at coordinate 125,651 of NZ_VFUR01000009.1, forward strand.
CTCCCTCAGCCTGCACCCAGCATTGTCCGCCGAGATCGACACCAGGGTTTTCGAGCATGCCTGCAATTCCGGCTCTTTCGACGCCGCAGCCGATATCTACAAAGTCGACTATCTCGCCGGCTTCTCGCTGCCGGACTGTCCGGAATTCGAAGAATGGGTCTTCTTCCGGCGGGAGACCTTGCGCGGCCGCTTGGTGCAAACGCTGGAGCGGCTCGTCGAAGCCAAGATCGCCGGCGGCGAGCCGCGCGGCGCGATCGTTCATGCGACGCGGCTGGCGGCACTCGACCCCCTGAGCGAAAGCGCGCACCGCCACTTGATCCGTGCCTACCTGGCGGCAGGCGACAGGGCGGCGGCGGAGCGTCAGATCGAGACGTGCATCCGGCTGTTGCGGGACGAACTCGGCGTAGCGCCGAACCCCGCCACGCTGGCCATGCTGCGCGAGCCAACTCAGGACACCACCTTGGACGTGCCCAGAACGCGCTATGTCGCGGTCGACGGCATCCACATCGCGTACCAGATCGTCGGTAGCGGCCCGACGGACATCGTGCTCGTTCCCGGCTTTATTTCGCATGTCGAGCGTATCTGGGAAGACCCGGGCTGCCGCGCCTGGCTGACCGCGATTTCGCGCCTGGGTCGCCTGATCCTCTTCGACCGGCGCGGCATGGGGCTTTCCGACCGCGTGGGTGCCCGTCCCACAGTTGAGGCGAGGGCGCAGGATATTCTGGCGGTCATGAATGCGGCCGGCAGCCGCCGGGCTTTGCTCGTCGGCGCGTCGGAGGGCGGGCCGGGCTGTATCCGTTTTGCGGTCGAGCATCCCGATCGGCTGACAGGCCTTGTCCTGTGGGGCTCGCTTGCGAAAGGCAGCCGCGCGCCTGACTATCCCTACGCCTTGACCGTCGCCCAGTATGATCTTTGGAAGCAACGCCTGCTCGCGGGCTGGGGTGGCCCGGCGGAAATCGAAACCTTCGCCCCAAGCCTCGCTGGCGACCGTCAGGCAAGGACTTGGTGGGCCGGATTGCTCAGGGCGGCCTCCAGCCCGGGCGCGGTCGCGGGCCTGCTCGAGGCATTACGGGACGCCGATGTCCGTCACCTCCTGGCAAAAGTCTCCGCCCCGACGATGGTCCTCCACCGTTCCGGCGACCGCGCCGTGCGCATCGAGGCCGGGCGGTTCCTCGCGGCCAGGATTCCCGGCGCGCGGTTCATCGAGGTCGACGGCGACGACCACTGGTTCTGGGTCGGCGACCAGCAGATGCTGCTCGACAGCGTCAGCGCGCTGGTGCGACGCGGCTGATCCGGCCTCACGCCGTCTTTTGCGTCACCAGTCCCAGCTCTTCCACCATCGCCTGACGCATCAGGAATTTCTGCGGCTTGCCGGTCACCGTCATCGGCAATTCGGTGCGGAAGCGGATGTGGCGCGGCACCTTGTAGTGGGCGATCTGGCCGGCGCAGAATGCCTTGATCTCCTGTTCGGTGGCGACCTGGCCGGGCTTGAGCACGATCCAGGCGCACAACTCCTCGCCATATTTGGCGTCGGGAATGCCGAAGACCTGGACTTCCCGCACTTTGGGATGGCGGTAGAGGAATTCCTCGACCTCTCTGGGATAGACGTTCTCGCCGCCACGGATGACCATGTCCTTGACGCGGCCGACAATGTTGCAATAGCCCTCGGCGTCGATGGTGGCGAGGTCGCCGGTGTGCATCCAGCCATCGCTATCGATCGCCTCGCGGGTCTTTTCGTCGTCGTCCCAATACCCCTTCATCACTGAATAGCCGCGCGTGCAAAGCTCGCCCGGCGCGCCGACCGCAATCGTGGCGCCATCGGCGTCGATGGCCTTGACCTCGACGTGCGGATGGATGCGCCCGACCGTCGAGACGCGCTTTTCCAGGGGATCGTCAACGCTGCTCTGGAACGAAACCGGACTGGTCTCGGTCATGCCGTAGGCGATGGTCACTTGCGCCATATGCATCAGCGACACCACCTTCTTCATCACCTCGATCGGGCATGGCGAACCGGCCATGATGCCGGTGCGCAGGCTGGACAGATCGAAGGATGAAAAGTCCGGATGGTCGAGCATGCCGACGAACATGGTCGGCACGCCATAGAGGCCGGTGCAGCGTTCCTGCGACACGGCTTTCAACGTCAGTCCGGGATCGAAGCCTTCGCACGGGAAAACCATGGTCGCGCCCTTCGACACGCAACCCATCGTGCCCATCGACATGCCGAAGCAATGATAGAGCGGCACAGGGATGCAGAGCCGGTCTTCGACGGTAAGCTTGATGGCCGAGGTGACGAAATTGCCGTTGTTGACGATGTTCAGATGGGTGAGCGTCGCGCCCTTGGGTGCCCCTGTCGTGCCCGAGGTGAACTGGATGTTGATCGCATCGCCCGGCTTCAACCCCTCCGAGATGCGGTCAAGACTGTCATGCTCGTCGCGTCCAGCCATGGCCAGCACATCGCCGAAATTGAACATGCCTGGCGAGTTCTCCTCGCCCATGCGGATGACGATCCTGAGCGCCGGCAACTTGCTGGCCTTCAGTTTGCCCGGTGTTGCCGTGGCGATCTCCGGCGCCAGCGTCTCGATCATGCCGAGATAGTCCGACGTCTTGAAGTTGGCCGCCGTCACCAAGGCCTTGCAGCCGACCTTGTTGAGCGCATATTCCAGTTCGGTCAGCCGGTAGGCGGGATTGATGTTGACCAGGATCAGGCCGATGCGGGCGGTGGCGAACTGCGTCACCAGCCATTCCCACCGGTTGGGTGACCAGATGCCGACCCGGTCGCCCTTCTGGAGACCAAGTGCCAGGAAGCCGGCGGCCAGCGCATCCACCGTGTCCGACAGTTCGCTCCAGGTGAAGCGCTTGTCCTGGCCGACAAAGACGGCGGCATCGAGCGTGCCGTGTTTGCTGACGGTGTCGGAGAAAAGTGCTGGAATGGTCTTGTCGAGCAGCGGCACGCCGCGATCGCCCGAGACATGCGCCCTGCCATCCACGGGCGCGATAAAGACGCCGCCAGCACGCGCGCCTCGGCCGCGCAGATTGGTGGCGTTCTTCAGCTCGTCGAGATTGACCGGCATCGCTGTCTCCTCCAAGACTGGCCGAACCTATCAGCCTGCCGGGATGCTGGAAATCCCGTCGATGGTACTGGAGCCCCCTCCCTGAAGGATCGCTATGCGATCGCTGCCGCCATTTTCGCGACGATGTCGCGCAAGACGGCTTCGTCGACTGCGGCACGTGTCTTCCTCGAGGCCACAAGGCAGGCCTGCGACTCCAGCACGACGCCATCGCCCAGCACCTTGAGATGGTTGGCGCGCAGCGTCGAGCCCGTGCTGGTGATGTCGACGATGACGTCGGCAAGGCCGGCCGCCGGCGCGCCCTCGGTGGCGCCGAGGCTCTCGACGATGCGATAGACCTGGATACCGTGTTTGAGCGAAAAGAACTGCTGCGTCAGCCGCCAGTATTTGGTGGCGATCCTGAGCCGCCGGCCATGACGCTGGCGGAAATCGGCTGCAACGTCGTCGAGATCGGCCATGGTATCGACATCGAGCCAGATCTCAGGCACCGCGACCACGACATCGGCATGGCCGAAGCCGAGGCGGGCGACGATCTCTGCCCGCGCTTCCCAGTCGGCGAGATTTTCCCGCACAAGGTCCTCACCGGTAATACCGAGATCGACCGCGCCCTGGCCTATTTCGCCCGATATTTCGGAGGCCGACAGGAAAACCACTTCGACATTGTCCAGGCCCTCGACGCGGGCGTAATATTTGCGCTCGTCGCCAGGCAGGCTGACGGCGAGGCCAGCCTTGGCCAGCACCTCCAAGGCCTGCTCCTTGAGCCTGCCCTTCGACGGGATCGCCAGTGTGATCATGATGCCGCCCCCCGCAACGCCTCGATGCGGTCGAGCCACACCGAGAAGCCGACACCAGGGATCGCGGTCTTGGCGCCGAGCAGCGTCAGCAACCTGTCATAGCGCCCGCCACCGGCGAGGGGACGCTCGCCATTGGCGACCGCGATTTCGAAGACCACACCCGTGTAATAATCGAGCGGACGGCCGAAAGCGGCGTCGTAGCGGATTTTTCCCGAGGGCAAGCCATGCGCCTCGATCGCCTTGGCGCGGGCCGAGAATTTTTCCAGCGCGGCGCCCAGCGAAAGTCCGGCGCCGGCGGCGAAGGTTTCCAATGCCTGGGCTGCGCCATCGAGCGGCACGTCGATCGCCAGAAAATTCTTCAGGGCAGCGAAGGCCTCGTTCGACAGCCGCACGCTGCGCAACTCGGCTTTCTCGATCAGCCGCCGCGCGATATCCGACGGCGCGCGCCCGGCGGATGCCGACAGGCCAGCCTCTTCCATGCCGCCGGCAATGTGCTGGGAAAGACCGTCCAGATCGCCGTCGAGAACAAGCGCCGCGACTGGACCGGAGAGCTGGCCGTTGCGCGGCGGGTTGGCGAGATCGGCGAGTGCGGCCTCCAGCATCGGCGCCGAGCCGAAGGCGCGGGCCAGCCGCATGCGCCAGCCGCGCGGCAGGCCAAGGGCCGCCAGCACCGCCTCGAACATGCCCTGGTCACCGAGCGTGATCGCCAGCGACTGGCCGGGCAGCACCAGCGACAGCAACGCATGCGCGTCGGCCACCGAGCGGGCATCGGCTTCGGCCGTGTCGCGGTCGCCGAGATCCTCGATGCCGGCCTGGAAGAACTCATTGCCGCCCTCGCGGCGCTGGCGAAACACTTCGCCGAGATAGGAATAGCGGCGCGGCGTGCCGGCCTGGCTGGCTATGTGGTCGAGGCAGACGGGAATGGTGAATTCGGGCCGCAGGCAGAGCGTCTGCCCGGTCTCGCTTTCGGTGAGGAAAATGCGCCGGCGCAGATCCTCGCCGGCCATGTCGAGGAACGGATCGGCCGGCTGCAGCACCGCGACTTCGACGGCATGTGTGTTGCGCGCAGCGAAGAGTGTGGTGATGTCGGCTGATATGGCGGGGTAGCGGGAGGTCATGGACAGGATGGGCGCGACGCGCCACCCTTCACACGATCGGCGGCCTGCGCCACCAAAATCTTCTGCACCTCGGCGACCAGTTCGCTTTCCGCCACCGTCACCTGCGCCGGGCGCGCGGCGCGCCATTCGGCGTTATCCGTGATCTCCGCCGACATGCGGGCGCCTTCGATCAGGTCCTTGATCTGCAATTCGCCTTTGGCGCGCTCGTCGCCGCCCTGGATGACGGCGACGGGACAACCGCGCCGGTCGGCATATTTGAGCTGCGCCTTCATGCCGGCGCCGCCGAGATACATTTCGGAGCGGATGCCGGCGGCGCGCAATTGCGAGACCATCTTCTGGTAGCGGCCGAGACTTTCCGTGTCCTTGTCCATGACCAGCACGACAACCGGCGCAATCACATCGGTGCTGTCGAGCTTGCCGAGATTTTTCAGCGCCGTCATCAGCCGGGAGACCCCGATCGAAAAACCGGTCGCCGGCACCGGCTCGCCACGGAAGCGCGAGACCAGGCCGTCATAGCGGCCGCCGCCGCCGACCGAACCGAAGCGCACGATCTGGCCGTCCTCATTGGGGATTTCGGCTAGAAGCTCGGCCTCGAAGACCGGGCCGGTGTAATATTCCAGGCCGCGGACGACAGAACGATCCATGGCAATGCGGTCCTCGGCATATCCGGCGGCCCTGACCAGGGCTTCGATCGTCGCGAGTTCGCCAACGCCCTCCTGGTAGACCGCGTTCCCGCTGACGCTGGCATCCTGGCCAGCCTGCGTATTGCGCGTGGTCGCCAGAAGAACGGCCTCGGCTTGCGTGTCATTCAGCCCGGCGCCCTTGGCGAAGTCGCCCTCGCCTTCCTTGCCACCGTCCCAGCGCCCCGGCCCAAGCAGAAGCCGGACCCCTTCCGGACCGAGCTTGTCCAGCTTGTCGATGGCACGCAGCACCGTCAGCCTGCGCCCGACATTCTCGTCACCGCCAAGTCCGATCGCCTCCAGTACGCCGTCCAGCACCTTGCGGTTGTTGACGCGAATGACGTAGTCGCCGCGCTTGATACCGAGCGCTTCCATGACGTCGGCCATCATCATCGCCATCTCCGCGTCCGCCGCCACGCCCGGCGTGCCGATCGTATCGGCGTCGAACTGCATGAACTGGCGGAAGCGGCCGGGACCGGGCTTTTCGTTGCGAAACACCCAGCCGGATCGGTAGCTGCGATAGGGTTTCGGCAGGCGCTCGAAGTTCTCGGCGACGAAACGCGCCGTCGGCGCGGTCAGGTCGTAGCGCAGCGACAGCCACTGGTCGTCATCGTCCTGGAACGAGAAAACACCTTCGTTCGGCCGATCCTGGTCGGGCAGGAATTTTCCCAGCGCATCGGTGTATTCGATCAGCGGCTGGTCGGCCGGCTCGAAGCCATAAAGCTCATAGACCGAGCGGATCGTCGCCATCATCTTCTCGACGGCGCGAATGTCTTCGGCGCTGCGGTCGGCAAAACCGCGCGGCAGCCGCGCTTTCGTCTTTTCCGATTTGTCGGCCATGAGATGAGTCTTTTGCTGGGTAAAGGATGACTTATTTTCGAGTGCGCGTGTCCTAGCCGAAGCAGCTTTGTGCGGCAAGGGTTGGCACTTCTGCTTTCTCCCGCAGCGGGAGAAGGGAAGAGGCGCCAATATTTGAAACAAAACGCAGCAAAAATGAAACAATGGCGCCATCAGCCCGGCATCGTGCCGACACAATCGCGGCCGACATAGCATACCGACACGAAGGGGTTCGGGACATGACCAGCGCAACGACATTCCATGCCAACGGCGAAGCCGGTGAATTGCCGGCACGTCTGCGCCCGGCGGGCATCCATGCACCGAAAATGATTGGCCAGGCGGCCGGACCGTTCGATGTACCGGCCGACACCGGCAAGGATCCTTCCCTGCGCGACGCCTTGGTGACGGGCCTGCTGGTGATCTATCCGACAGTGGCTACCGTGGCGGCGATGGTCGCCGGGCTGTTCCTGGCCGGTGCCAACGGCACCTGAACTGCCCGCAGCTACTTCGGCCGTTTGAAAGCCTTCCGTTCCTTCTCGACCTCCTTGCGGCACACACACCCCTCGAGATGATCGTTGACCATGCCCATGGCCTGCATGAAGGCGTAGACCGTGGTCGGGCCCACGAAGGTCCAGCCGCGCTTCTTCAGGTCCTTCGATATCCGCACGGAGACCGCGGTGGTCGGGTTGGCGCGCAGATGGGCGAGGTCGACGGTTTGCGGCCGTTCCTCCCTGCCGGGTTCGAACTTCCAAAACCAGGCGGCCAGGGAGCCGAACTCGTCGACCATTTCGCGGGCGCGTTTGGCATTGTTGATGGTCGAGACGATCTTGCCGCGATGGCGGATGATGCCGGCATTGCCGAGCAGGCGCTCGACGTCCCGTTCGGTGAAGGTGGCGACCTTGTCGAAGTCGAAGCCAGCGAAGGCCTCGCGAAAATTCTCCCGCTTGCGCAGAATGGTCAGCCACGACAGGCCCGACTGGAACCCTTCCAGGCAGATCTTCTCGAACAGCCTGCGGTCGTCGGCCACCGGCCGGCCCCATTCATGGTCATGGTAATGCAGATAGTCGGGCAGATTGCCATGCCAGAAGCAGCGCGCGACACCGTCAGGACCGGCAAGCAGGCCGGTTTTTTCATTGTTCATCCTGAAAATTCCATCCGTTAACACGCTTCCGCGCTGTCTTTACCGTGGCTTTACCAGATTCCTGAACCCGGCGGTAACCACACCAAAGGGTTTACTGACAGAACCGCATTTTACGCATTCCGATTCATGTTTCGGTTGCTGCTCGCCGCCAATGATCGCGCAAGCCGGGAGCGTTCTCGCCCGGTGTATTAGACGATCAAGGTGCGTTCCCGATGAAGAGAGTTCTGTTTCCCTTGCTCGGCGCCGTGGCTGTGTTTGCCGCCGGCGTCACACCCTCAACCGCCGGCGACCGCTATGCCGACAGACCGCCGGTGATGGTGAGCCCCGACCTTTCCGCGCCCTGGGTGCTGCAACTCGGCCATGCGCCGGGTATCGTTCGGCAGAACCGACAGGCCGCGCAGCCGCGCCAGCGCACCGCGCAGCCCGACCGCGTGCAGACGGCCGCCGTGCAGGCCCCGGCCAAACGCATGGTCATGCGCCCGCAGATCAATCCGGTCTACCTGCCGCAGGAAGTCGCCTATGAAGGCGCCCAGAAGCCGGGCACCATCGTCATCGATACCACGCAGAATTTCCTCTATCTGGTCGAGAAGAACGGCAAGGCGCGGCGTTACGGCGTCGGCACCGGCAAGCCCGGCTTCGAATGGTCGGGCACGCACAAGATAACCAACAAACGCGTCTGGCCGGACTGGCGTCCGCCGGCGGAGATGATCAAGCGCGAGGCGGCCAAGGGCCGCTACCTGCCGACCTATCTGGCCGGCGGCATGGAAAACCCGCTCGGCGCGCGCGCGCTTTATCTCGGCACCACCGAGTACCGCATCCACGGCACCAACCAGCCCTGGACGATCGGCGGCGCGGTGTCGTCGGGCTGCATCCGCATGCGCAACGAGGATGTCGTCGACCTCTATGAACGGGTCAATGTCGGAACGACGGTCGAAGTGATATAGTGATAGCGAATCAGCCGGTTAAGCAGTGTTGAGTAGTTTTTGACGCACTGTTGCCCTCAAGTCATAGCGCACTTTTGGAAGACGTGCTTAGACTGGCAGCGAGTTAACGGGGGACGGGCCGTGTGGGGATACGGCCAGTCACGAGAGGGCAGCACGGGTAACCGGGCTGCCCTTTTCCTTTCACGGTGCGACAGGTCGCCCCGAAAGCACGGTGTTTCGTTTTCGGGGCTGATTTCCGGACCATGCTCTGCTATTGCAGTGCACAATTTCCCCACCAAAGGTTCGAACTATGTCCCCGTCCGACGACAGCCGCTATCTCAAGGGCGGGCCGGTTGCCCAGCGCATCATCGCCGCCGTGCGCGAGGACGCGGCCATTGCCAAGGCTGAGGGTTTCCCGCCCAAGCTGATCTCGATCACCGTCGGCGATACCGACGCGGTCGATGTCTATGTGCGCAACCAGCGTGCGAAGGCACAGCTCGCCGGCATCGATTTCGAGGAGCGGCGTTTTCCCGCCACCATCACCGCAGGTGAACTCGAAGCAGCCATCCACGGCCTGAATGCCGATCCGCGCGTCACCGGCATCATCATCCAGCGGCCGGTTCCCGCGCATATCCCGATCAAGACGCTGCAGGCGGCCGTGCATCCGCTGAAGGACGTCGAGGGCATGCACCCGGCCTCGATCGGCAACATCGTCTACAACCAGCTCGACCTCGCGCCCTGCACCGCGGCGGCCTCGGTCGAACTGCTCAAGGAAACCGGCCTTCATCTCAAGGGGCTTGAAGTGGTCATCGTCGGCCATTCGGAAATCGTCGGCAAGCCGATCGCTTTCCTTCTAATGAGCGAAGGCGCGACCGTGACGGTCTGCCATCACATGACGCGCTCGGTTGCCGCCCATGCGCGGCGCGCCGACGCGCTGTTCGTCGCCGTTGGCAAGCCCAGGCTGATCAAGGCCGACATGGTGAAACCAGGGGCGGCCGTCATCGATATCGGCATCAATTCCGAAATTGGGCCTGATGGCACGAGCCGCATTGTCGGCGACGTCGACACCGAAAGCGTACGCGAGGTTGCCTCCTGGATCACGCCCGTGCCAGGCGGCGTCGGCCCGATCACGGTGGCGATCCTGCTGCGCAACACGATGGTGGCGCTCAGCCGCCAGCGCGCGCTTTATGAAGCTACCTACGGCACGGCGGGCAGGCTCGCGGCCGAGTAGCGGTGGGCCTACCTACTCCGCCGCCACCAAGCTTTCTTCCAGAACGCCTTCCGGCTTCGGCCCGCCATAAGCCCAGTCGAGCAGCTTGATCGTATGCACCACAGGCATCCTGGCGGTGGATGCGATCTGCGTGATGCAGCCGATATTGCCGGTGGCGACGATCGAGGCGCCCGTCGCCTCGATATTTTTCACTTTGCGATCGCGCAGCCTGGCCGAAATCTCGGATTGCAGGATGTTGTAGGTGCCGGCCGAGCCGCAACAGAGGTGCCCCTCGCGCGGCTCGCGCACGACGAAGCCGGCCTTGGCGAGCAGTTCCTTCGGCTGGCGGATGATCTTCTGGCCGTGCTGCATGGAGCAGGCTGAGTGATAGGCAACGACCGTGCCCGGCTTGCGCACCGGTTCAGGCAGATCGATGGCGGACAGATACTCGGTGATATCCTTGGCCAGCCCCGACACGCGCGCGGCCTTGTCGGCATAGGCCGGATCGAGCCGCAGCATGAAGCCGTAATCCTTGATCGTCGTGCCGCAGCCCGACGCGGTGATGATGATGGCGTCGAGCCCGCCTTGCTCGATGGCGCGCGTCCAGGCATCGACATTCTGCCTGGCCGAGGCAAGGGCGGCTTCTTCCCGCCCCATGTGATGAACCAGTGCGCCGCAGCAGCCCTCGCCCGGCGGCACCACGACCTCGACGCCGAGCCGGGTCAGCAACGAGATGGTGGTGTCGTTGATGCCGGGATCAAGCACCGACTGCGCGCATCCGGTAAGGATGGCGACCCGGCCCTTTTTCGTCCCCTGCCCAGCATGGACGCCCGGCAAGGCCATCGGCGAGGCCGCCGGGATCGACGCCGGTGCGAGCTTGAGCATCGCGCCGAGAGGCTTCAGCGCCGGAATTTTTTCGAACAGATCGATGAAAGGCTTGCCCAGCCTGGCCAGCTTGAGCGCGGCGCGGAAGCGTTGGGGATAAGGCAGCACGAAGGCCAGCATGGCGCGGGTCAGCCGGTCGAGCAGCGGCCGGGTGTAAGTTTCCTGGATATGAGCGCGGGCATGGTCGACCAGGTGCATGTAGTTGACGCCCGACGGGCAGGTGGTCATGCAGGCGAGGCAGGACAGGCAGCGGTCGATATGGGTGACGATCTCCTTGTCGGCGGGACGGCCGTTCTCCAGCATGTCCTTGATCAGATAGATGCGCCCGCGCGGCGAATCGAGTTCGTTGCCAAGCGTCACATAGGTCGGGCAGGTGGCGGTGCAGAAGCCACAATGCACGCATTTGCGCAGGACCTTTTCGGACTCCGCGACATGCGGATCGGCAAGCTGGGCGGGCGAAAAATTGGTCTGCATCTCTGATGTCCTAGGCCATGCGGCCGGGATTGAGGATGTTCTTCGGGTCGAATTCCTGCTTCAGCCGCTGGCTGAGCGCCGCCAATGCCGGCGCCTGCGGCTCGAACACCGGCAGAGCCGCCCGATGGGAAGGGGTAGCGCGCACCAGCGTCGCATGGCCGCCGCCATGTTTCCTCAGAAGCCCGCGCAGCAGAGCGGCTTCGGGATCGCCCTCCTCCATGCGCAGCCACACCAGCCCGCCCTGCCAGTCGTAGACGGCGCTGACGGCGGCCTGCATGCGCAGCGTCAGAACCATCTGATGCCCCTGGGCGGGCATCATCGAGACCCGCCAGACCGGCTTCTCGCTGCCATCGACGAAGGGCCGGCAATCCCTCATATCGCGCCAGATTGCCTTGGAGGTCTCCCTGGCAATCTCCTCCAGCGGCCCGGCCTTGCCGAGCAGTGTCCTCAGCGCGGCGATACGATAGGCGACGGAAGGACCAAAGCCCTCGACGCGCAGCAGCGTGGCGGCATCACTGCCGAGCGTGCCGCCGGCAACACGCGCGGCGATGCGCTCCGGCAGGTGGGCGGCACTCGACACTTCGGCGCTGGAACCAAGCGCCAAGGCCATGGCGGTGCAGGCGGCATCATCGAGCAGGCCACGAACGGCGAGCGTGACTTCGGTCTCGGCCGCTGGCAGCACCTTGAAGGTGACGTCGGTGAAGACGGCCAGCGTACCCCAGCTGTTGGCCATCAGCTTCGACAGATCGTAGCCGGTGACGTTCTTGACCACGCGGCCGCCCGACTTGAAGGCTTCGCCCCGGCCGGAAACGACATTGATGCCCAGGATATGGTCGCGCGCGGCGCCCGCCTTCAGCCGGCGGGGACCGGACAGGTTGGCGCCGAGCACGCCGCCAATGGTGCCTTTGCCCGGCTCGCCACCGAGCAACGGGCCGTAGTCCATCGGCTCGAAGGCAAGCTGCTGGCCCTTTTCAGCCAGCAGCTTTTCGATCTCGGCCAGCGGCGTGCCTGATTTGGCCGACAGCACCAGTTCGGCGGGCTCATAGAGGATCACGCCCGAGAGTTTCGACAGGTCGAGCGTGTGCTCGGTCTGCAACGGACGACCGATGCCGCGCTTGGAGCCGCGGCCAAGGATTTCGAGCGATATTTCCTCTGCCGCCGCCCAGGCAACGGTGGAGAGGACTTCATCTGAGGTGGTGGGGGTGAAGGTCATATTCGCACCTGATTCCTCCCCCCGCTTTGCGGGGGCGAGGAACCCGAGTTCTGCGGCCCCATCATCTCAAAACCTCGGAATGTCGGGAAATGCCATCTGGCCGCGGTGCACGTGCATGCGGCCGAGTTCAGCACAGCGACGCAGTTGCGGGAACACCTTTCCGGGATTGAGCAAATGGTTGGGGTCGAAAGCGCATTTGACGCGCATTTGCTGATCGAGGTCGACCTGGTTGAACATTTCCGGCATCAGGTCGCGCTTCTCGACCCCGACGCCATGTTCCCCGGTGAGCACGCCACCGACCTTGACGCAAAGCCGCAAAATGTCGGCGCCGAAGCTTTCCGCCTTGTCGAGTTCGCCCGGCACGTTGGCATCGTAAAGGATCAGCGGATGCAGATTGCCGTCGCCGGCGTGAAAGACATTGGCGACGCCGAGACCGTATTTTTCCGACAGCTCGCGCATGCCGGCCAGCACGCGCGGCAACTCCTTGCGTGGGATCGTGCCGTCCATGCAGTAATAGTCGGGCGAGATGCGGCCAACGGCGGGGAAGGCCGCCTTCCGGCCGGCCCAAAAACTCAGCCGCTCCTGCTCGGACTGCGAGATGCGGCACGTAGTCGAGCCGTTGCGGATGGCGATCGCCTCGACCGCGGTGATGAGATGATCGACCTCCACGCTCGGACCGTCGAGCTCGACGATCAGCAGCGCCTCGACATCGAGGGGATAGCCGGCATGGACAAAATCTTCCGCCGCATGGATCGCCGGCCGGTCCATCATTTCCATGCCGCCTGGAATGATGCCGGCGCCGATGATGTCGGCGACGCACTGGCCGCCCTGCTCGCTGGTCGGAAAGCCTATCAGCAGGGCGCGCGCCGTCTCCGGCTTCCTCAGGATGCGCACGGTGACCTCGGTGACGACGCCGAGTAGACCTTCCGAACCGGTCATGACGCCGAGCAGATCATAGCCCTCGGCGTCAAGGTGGCCGCCGCCGAGCCGCACCACCTCGCCATTCATCAGCACCATCTCGATGCCGAGCACATTGTTGGCGGTGAGGCCATATTTCAGGCAGTGCACGCCGCCGGAATTCTCCGCCACGTTGCCGCCGATCGAGCAGGCGATCTGGGAGGATGGATCGGGGGCATAGTAAAACCCGTCCTGCTCGACGGCGATGGTGATGCCGAGATTGGTGACGCCGGGCTGGGCGACGACGATACGGTTGGGAAAATCGATCTCGAGGATGCGGTTGAACCTGCTCATGACGAGCAGCACCGCGTCCTCCAACGGCAGCGCGCCGCCCGACAGCGAGGTTCCGGATCCGCGCGGCACGACGCGAATGTTGCGGTCGTTGCAGTATTTCAGCACGCGCGAGACCTGCGCCACCGTCTCGGGCAGGACCACGACCAGCGGCACTTGCCGGTAGGCGGTCAGGCCATCGCTTTCGAAGGCTCGCATTTCGTTGGCGGCGTCGACCACGCCCTCGCCCGGCACGATGATGCGCATGTCGGCGACGATTTCGTTGCGCCGGCGCAGCGTCCCGGCGTCTGGCTTGGGCATGGCAAGGCCGGACATCGGCGCTTCCTCCACTCGACTGGTAAAAATGATTTACCAGCTAGCGGCATTTGTTGCAAACCCTGCTTTGGTGGCATCCGGGCGGCGAACGCGGGCAAAGCTTCCGCAGCGGCAATCTGCCGCTGCATTTCTATTGCGTTCGAAGCATGCGCGGACTATTCGCCCGGATGTTTCGCCGGCTCGGAATGCATCCGTCGCACCCTGCGCACGCCCCACCAGACCAGCAGGACGGCGAACGGCACCGAGGAGGCGGTGACGACCTCCGGCGCGAAGGTGTGGCCAAAAACCGATGCGCCCTTGGCGACATAGCCGATGAGGCCGACCACGTAATAGGAGACGGCGGCGACCGAGAGGCCTTCGACGGTCTGCTGCAGGCGCAGTTGCAGGCGGGCGCGGTTGTTCATCGAGGCGAGCAGGTCGCGGTTCTGCTTCTCGACCTCCACATCGACCCAGGTCCGCAGCAGCGTGGTGGCACGGGTCAGCTTCCGCGACAGATTGGCCTGGCGCTCCTCGACCGAGCGGCAGGTGCGCATGGCTGGCGCCATGCGCCGCAGCAGAAAGCCCGCCCAGGTGTCGTAGCCCTGGACAGGCTCCTCATCCAACGCCTCCAGCCTTTCCGTGACGATGCCGTCATAGGCGCGGCTGGCGCCGAAGCGGTAGAGGCTGGAAGCGGCATCAGCCTCCAGTTCGGCGGCAAGCTCCGTCAGGCCGGCGAGCAGCGTCTGGTTGTCGCGCGTCTCGGCGACCTTCATTTCCAGCGTCGTCTGCGCCAAGCGGTCCTCGATGCGGCGAGCGCGGCCGGACAAGGTGAGCGCCAGCGGCAGGCCGAGCATGGCAAGCGTGCGGTAGGTTTCGATGTCGATCAGCCGCTGCGACAGCGCGCCGGTGCTGGCCGGAGTGAGACCACGGTCGAGCACCAGCATGCGGGTCATGCCGTCGCCGTCCTGGCGGAAGTCGGTAACGATGGCCGCGCTGCCACGCTCTACCAGCGAGTGACAGAGGCTGGTCGGGTCGAAGCCGGCGATCAGTCTCTCGTTCGCCTGCGTCCATTTGCGGATCTCGAGCCGGATGCCCGAGATCACGGTTCCCGGCGGCGAAAAACCGTTGCCGAAGGGCGAATCCTCTTGCCCCCGGCCGTTCTCGGCCAACGGCCCTTCCCAGAGATAGGTCGAGAATTCCGTGTGCCGCTCCCAGCGCAGCGTGCCCTTGCCCCATTTCATGGCGTGGTGGCGGGCATGACGCTCGGGCGCGGCGATGCCGAGGCGGCGTGACAGTTCCGAAAGCACGGCATGGTCTACCGCGGAGCCGCCTTCGGTCATGAAGGAGAGTTGGACGAGCACGCGCGGCTTCTCGACCAGCGGATGCGGGCGGGCATGAACCTCGCCGAGCGCGCCGGGCCGGCCTTCATGCGCCGGAAAGCCCAGGACACTGCCTTGGCTGCGCGGCTGGAATTCAAGATTGGACGTCTCGTCCGACACGTCTGGTCCCCCTGGTTTCGACCCTTCGTGCAATGGCGTCCTCTTGCGGCAATCGGCGAGGGACGTAAACAGCAAAGTTTAGCCCGAGGCGATATGCCGGCGCGACGCGGAAATCGACCCGATGAGACGAATTGGATAAATAATTTGACCAGTTGGCGACGGAGGCATTAATCTGCGCGACATCATTCCGTTCTCCAGGCGCTTCCTTTGGGCGACATTTTCTCCAGGATCGAGCATTCGCGCACCGCCGACGAGGTGGTGCAGCAGATCGAAAGCCTAATTCTCGAAGGCGTGCTGCGCACCGGCGACCGGCTGCCCGGCGAGCGCGAGCTGGCACGCCAGTTCGATGTGTCGCGGCCCATTCTGCGCGATGCGCTGAAGGCGCTCGAAGGGCGCGGCCTGCTGTCGACACGTCCGGGCGGCGGCACCCACGTCGCCGACATTATCGGCCAGTTGTTCACCAAGCCGGTGGCGGACCTGATCTCGACGCATCGCAAGGCGGTGGCCGACTATCTGGAATACCGCCGCGAGATCGAAGGCATAGCCGCCGAATATGCGGCGCGGCGCGCCACACCCGAGGACCTTGCCCTACTCGACCGCATCATGGCACGCATGGACGAGGCGCATCGCACCGGCGACTTCGACGACGAGGCCGAGATCGACGTCGAATTCCATCATGCGATCTGCGAATGCGCGCACAACATCCTGCTCTTGCACACGCTGCGTTCCTGCTATCGGCTTTTGTCGGAAGGCGTGTTCCAGAACCGGCTGCTGGTGTTCACAGTGCCCGGCGCGCGCGAGGCGCTGCTGGCGCAGCACCGGGCGATCCACACCGCGGTCAAGGCCGGCGATCCGGCCGGCGCCCGCCAGGCGGCAATGGACCACATGACCTATGTCGAGCGTTCGATGGCGGAAGCCGAGCGCAGCGGCGACTGGCAACGCGTGTCGCGGCTGAGGCTGAGGCAGCGTTCGGAAGCCGGCGACAGCGAACCAGCGCGCAGGCGCTCCTAGTCAATTCGACCAAGCGGGGACCATCATGAGCGACATTCTCACCATCGCAGACCTCAAGGATCTCGCGCGCCGGCGCGTGCCCAAGATGTTCTTCGACTATGCCGACTCAGGCGCCTGGACCGAGAGCACCTACCGCGCGAACGAGGAAGACTTCCAGAAGATCAAGTTCCGCCAGCGCGTGCTGGTCGACATGAGCAACCGCTCACTGGAAACGACCATGATCGGCCAGAAAGTGTCGATGCCGGTAGCGCTGGCGCCGACCGGCCTGACCGGCATGCAGCATGCCGATGGCGAGATGCTGGCGGCGCAGGCGGCAGAGGAATTCGGCGTGCCGTTCACGCTCTCGACGATGAGCATCTGCTCGATCGAGGATGTCGCTTCGGTGACAAAGAAACCGTTCTGGTTCCAGCTCTATGTACTGCGCGACAAGGACTTCGTGCTCAATCTGATCGACAGGGCGAAGGCGGCGAAGTGCTCGGCCCTGGTGCTGACGCTCGACCTGCAGGTCCTCGGCCAGCGCCACAAGGATGTTCGCAACGGGCTTTCAGCGCCACCCAAGATGACGCTGGCCAACATAGCCAACATCGCGGTGCGGCCTGGCTGGTGGATGGGCATGGCTGGCACGAAGCGCCGTACCTTCCGCAATATCGTCGGCCATGCCAAGGGCGTCGGCGACGTGGCTTCGCTGTCGTCATGGACGACGGAGCAGTTCGATCCGCAACTGTCGTGGAAGGACGTCGCCTGGATCAAGGAGCGCTGGGGCGGCAAGCTTATCCTCAAGGGCATTCTCGACAAGGAAGACGCACTGATGGCGGCCAAGACCGGCGCCGACGCGATCATCGTTTCGAACCATGGCGGGCGGCAGCTCGATGGCGCGTCATCGTCGATCATGGTGCTGGAGGAGATCGCCGATGCGGTTGGCGACAGAATAGAAGTGCATATGGACGGCGGCATCCGCTCCGGCCAGGACGTGTTGAAAGCGCTCTGCCTGGGCGCCAAGGGCACCTATATCGGCCGACCATTTCTTTACGGCCTGGGCGCGCTCGGCAAGGAAGGGGTTACCAAAGCGCTGGAAATCATCCGCAAGGAGATGGACATTACGCTGGCTCTGTGCGGAAAGCGTCTGGTCACCGACATGGGCAAGGACCAGCTCCGGCGCTAAGTCCGTGACATCTGACCACGGAGATATCAAGACCTTGGCGGAACCCGGCATCCATTTCCTCGACGCACGCGGGCCGGCCGGCGTGCGTCTCTACGCGATCGGCGACGTGCATGGCCGGCTCGACCTGCTGGCCGCCATGCACGGCCAGATCAAGGCCGAGGTCGCGAAGGACCTGGTTGCGGACTGGCGCATCATCCATCTTGGCGACTATGTCGATCGCGGACCGGACTCCAAGGGCGTCATCAACTTTCTGATCGAAGCGCGCGAACGCGATCCGCGAAACATGATGCTGGTTGGCAACCACGACATCGGCTTTCTCGACTTTCTCAAGACACCCGATCCCGAAGGGCTCTTCATCCGCTTTGGCGGTATCCAGACCGCGCAATCCTATGGGGTGACGATCAGCAACGGCAGCGGCGTTTGGTTCGGCAAGGCGGAATCAGCCATGCGCAAGGGCCACCAAGCCCTGCTCGAAGCCGTGCCGCAAAGCCATGTCGACTTCCTGCGATCGTTGCCGTTCTCGGTGACGTCAGGCGACTTCTTCTTCTGCCATGCCGGCATCAGGCCAGGCATTCCCCTGGACAATCAGAACCCGCAGGACCTGATCTGGATCCGCGATGTTTTCCACGACCACACCGGCCTCTTCGCTAAGGTCGTGGTGCACGGTCACACACCGGTCCCGGAGGCGGAAGTGATGGCCAACCGCGTCAATGTCGACACGCTTGCCTGGCAATCAGGCATGCTTACCGCGCTCGTTGTGGACGGCGTGGACAAACGCATCCTGGAAATGTCGATAAAAGAGCCTTGAGGGCCTCGGCGCCCGAGGGTGTGACGGATGCCCTGGCTTAGCGCAGGGAGGCGGTGACGCCGTAGCCGTCGACGGCGTTGTGGTTGTTGGCCGCATCGGCGGCATAGATACCAAGACCGCAAAGCACGATGGCGGACAACATGGCAAAGGACAGAAGCGCTGCTTTCACGGAGGTCATCTCTTGTTGAGCCTTCTGCATCTGTGCACGAGGCGGTTACCAATGCGTTGAAAAGGAAAAATCGCTTCAAAGTTTCGACGATTTCGCGCTTCCAGGCGTGTTCCGTATCGATGGTGTGTCGCGCGGGTCACACAAAAGGTTCATCCCGGTTGCACAGCCGACATAGAGCGCGCGCCTTCTAGGATGACGGCCGGACACAAGCCAAGGATGAAAGGGGTTTTCCCGGACGGATTCATGGCCGCGTGCCAATTATGTCACGCAGAACGCGAGGGATGGACGCTCAGGCTGTTTCGAAATTCGCTCTGACAGCCTCTTAGATCGTCGCCACCCAGGCACGGGCAATGGCGAGACCAGCAGCATCGGCGTCAGGGCCATTGCGGGCCATTTCGCCATCGAGCCTGCCGGCCCAGTCGGGATGGCGCGCGGCAATGATCGGCGCGAAGGAGGAGCTCCAGTCCTTCACCATCGGCCGGTCAGCTTCGAAGTGGAACTGGAAGCCGTAGACGGCGCGGCCGAGGCGAAACGCCTGGTTTTCGGCGACATCGTTGCCGGCGAGCCGCACGGCGTTTTCGGGCAGCACGAACGTGTCGTCGTGCCATTGGAAGATCGGGAACTTCTCCGGCAGATCAGCCAGCACCGGATCGGCCCTGGCGTCCGGCGTCAGCGACACGCCGCGCCAGCCGAATTCATTGGCGCCGCCGATGCGGTTCTCGCCGCCAAAGGCACGGGCGACGAGTTGGCCGCCGAGGCAGATGCCGAGCACGGCGCGGTCCTTGCCGGCAAAATCGCGGGTCAGTTCGAGCAGCGCCGGAAAATAGGGATATTCTTCGTCGGCCAGCGCATTCTGGCCGCCGCCGAGCACCACCATGGCATCATGGCCGGTTGCGTCCTGTGGCAGCGGATCGCCCTTGTAGGGGAGGCGCACATCGAGATCGGCACCCGCTTCCGCCAGTGCCGCGCCGACCTGGCCGAGCCCGGTATTGTCGTAGTTCTGGACAACCAGCACACGCATCGAAAACCTGCTGACATGAAAAAGGTGCCGCGAGCGATATCATGACGCCGGCATTTCAGCCAAGATACGGGCGCGCGGAGAAAACTATGCCACTGCAGAACCGGGTCGATCCGTTCGGCGCCATCCACGCCGTGCCGGAGCGCGGCCTGTTCACCGGCAATCGCGGCATCATCCATGCCCCCGCGACAAAGACGCTCCTGAAAAAGCGCTGGGCGCTTCAGGCCTGGATCATCTGCGTGTGCCAATTCCGCAATGTGCGGCGCGAGCCGATGGGCCGCAACCGGGCCGGTGGCAAGGCCGGCTGGACCGAATTGTTCTTTCTCGACGAGGTGACGGCGCTCGCCGCCGGGCATCGCCCCTGCTTCTTTTGCCAGCGCGCACGGGCCAAGGATTTTGTCGGGCGTTTCGGCCAAGCCTTCGGGATTGCCGAGCCACGCGCGCCGCGGGTCGACAAGCGACTGCACACGGAGCGGCTGGCCTCGAGCGGCAAACGGCCTGTAGTCACAATGGACGCGCTTGCCCGCCTGCCCGATGGCGCGATGATCGCAGCTGGCGGCAACGCCTATGCCCTGCGCCATGGCAAGGCATTGCCATGGGCTTTTGCCGGATATGGCCCGCCGACCAGCTTTGATCGGTTCGAGGACAAGACGCTTGTGCTGCTGACCCCGGAAACGACGCTTGCCGTCCTGCGCCATGGCTTTCAACCCGTGTGGCATCCTTCCGCCAAGGCTTGACGCCGGCGGCCGCCTCGCCCATTCCTCGGCCATGCGCGCCAACTACAAGATGCAACGTCTGTTCGTGCCCGATGACCTCGGACCAGACATCGAGTTCGAACCCGGCCAGCAGCAGAGCCATTATCTCCTGCATGTGCTACGGCTCGCCGAAGGCACCGAGATCCTTGTCTTCAATGGCCGCGACGGCGAGTGGTCGGCGGCGATATCAGCGAAATCAAAGCGGTCGGTGCGGCTGAAGGTACTGGCACCGCAAAGACCGCAGCCGCCTTTGCCGGATCTCATCTATTGTTTCGCACCGCTGAAGCAAGGCCGGCTCGATTATCTCGTGCAGAAGGCGGTCGAGATGGGCGCCGGCATCTTGCAGCCGGTCATCACCCAGCACACGCAGGTGGCAAAACCGTCGATCGATCGCCTGCGCGCCAATGTCGTCGAGGCCGCCGAACAATGCGGCATCCTGGCGGTGCCGGAGGTTCGCGAGGCGGAAAAATTCGAGCGCCTGCTGACCGGGTGGGACAAGGAAAGGCGGCTGATCTTCTGCGACGAGGACGCCTCGACCAACAACCCGTTGCCTGCCTTGCAGGCGGTAAAGGAGAAAAAGCTTGCCCTGCTGGTCGGGCCTGAGGGCGGCTTTTCCGACGAGGAGCGTAAAATGTTGCGGGCGCTCCCCTTCGTGACCGCCATTCCGCTCGGGCCGCGTATCCTGCGCGCCGACACGGCGGCCGTGGCGGCGCTTGCGGCGATGCAGGCAACAATCGGCGACTGGTAGGACGTTGTCTCTCGCAAGAGGTGCTTGCGGGCAGTAGCCTTCAATTCCTCTTGACCTGTGGCTCAGGATTTTTCGCTTGATCGGCTACTGACATTTCGTCCATTTAGCGCCGGCGGTGGTCCAACCGCCTTTGAGGGCTTGACAATGGCGCGCGACACAACCGATTTCCGGCCCATCGAAGGCGTAGACGAGCTTGTCGAGCACCTGGCCGAAGGCAACAAGCCGCGTGAAAAATGGCGCATCGGTACCGAGCACGAAAAATTCCCGTTCTATGTCGATGGCAACGCACCGGTGCCTTACGGCGGCGAGCGCGGCATCCGCGCCATCCTAGAAGGCATGCAGAACAAGCTGGGCTGGGATCCGATCATGGATGCCGGCCGCATCATCGGTCTGGTCGAGCCGACCGGCCAGGGCGCGATTTCGCTTGAGCCCGGCGGACAATTCGAGCTCTCCGGTGCGCCGCTGGAGTCCATCCACCAGACCTGCCGGGAAGGCAACGCCCACCTGGCGCAGGTGCGCGAGATCGCCGAGCCGATGGGCATCCGCTTCCTTGGCCTCGGCGGCAGCCCGAAATGGTCGCTGGCCGAGACGCCGAAAATGCCGAAGTCGCGCTATGAGATCATGACGCGCTACATGCCAAAGGTCGGCACCAAGGGCCTCGACATGATGTACCGCACCTGCACGATCCAGGTGAACCTCGACTTCGAGAGCGAGACCGACATGCGGCGCAAGATGCAGGTGTCGCTGAAATTGCAGCCGCTGTCGACGGCACTGTTCGCCAACTCGCCCTTCACCGACAGCCGGCCGAACGGGCTGCAGAGCTGGCGCGGCGACATCTGGCGCGACACCGACAACCAGCGCTCCGGCCTGCTCGAATTCTGCTTCTCGCCGGATTTCGGCTTTGCCGACTATGTCGAATGGGCGCTCGACGTGCCGATGTATTTCGTCATTCGTGACGGCCACTATCACGACATGACGCACATCACCTTCCGCCAGTTCATGGCCGGGGCCGCGCGTAACGAAGTGCCGGACGGCCTGCCGACGATGGGCGACTGGGCGAACCATCTGTCGACTTTGTTCCCCGACGTTCGGCTGAAGCGTTTCCTGGAAATGCGCGGCGCCGATGGCGGTCCCTGGCGGCGTATCTGCGCGCTGCCGGCCTTCTGGGTCGGGCTGCTTTATGACGAGGCGGCACTCGACGCAGCCGAGGCGTTGACGTCGAGCTGGACCTACAAGGAAGTGCTGGCCATGCGCAACGCCGTGCCGGAGCTCGGTATTTCCGCACCCTTCCGCAACACCACGCTGCGCGAAATCGCGCGCGACGTCATGGCCATTTCGCGCACCGGGCTGAAGAACCGCGGCAAGAAGAATCGCGACGGCTACGACGAAACCTCATTCCTCAACACGCTCGACGAGGTTGTGGCGCGCGGCACCACCAGCGCCGAGGAGATGCTGTCGGCCTATCACACGCGCTGGGGCGGCTCGATCGAGCCGGTATTCATGGAATATGCCTATTAACCCCTCGCATTGACGAGCGGCAAAAGCGGCTTCAATCGGGCATTGAAACGAATTAGGCTCTCTTTCGAGGATTTCCCGGAGGAGAAGCCGATGCCCACCTTGTTCGACATGCTGACGCAGGCCCAGAGCGGCAATGGCATGCAGACGCTTGCCCAGCAATACGGGCTCTCGCTACAGCAGACACAGGCGGCGGTCGCCGCACTGTTGCCGGCCTTTTCACAAGGGTTGCAGCGCAACACCGCCGATCCCTATGGGCTCGGCGCCTTCATGACGGCGATGGCAAGCGGCCAGCACGCCAAGTATTTCGAGGACGCAACACGCGCCTTCTCCCCGCAAGGCCTCGATGAAGGCAACGGCATTCTGGGACATCTGTTCGGTTCGAAGGACCTGTCGCGCGCCGTGGCCAGCCAGGCGGCGCAGGCGAGCGGCGTCAGCCAGCAGGTCCTGCAGCAGATGCTGCCCGCGATCGCCTCGATGGTAATGGGCGGACTGTTCAAGCAGACGACAAACCAGTTGACAGGCGGCCAGATGCAGGCTGCGGGAGGCTTCGGCGGCGGCAACAACCCACTGGGCGAAATCATCGAGCAGATGATGCGGCATGGCGGCATGCAGGCACCGGCGCCACAACAGCGCCAGGCACCGCCGCCTCAGATGGACAACCCGCTCGGCAAGGTCTTGCAGGACATGTTCGGCGGCGGCTCAGCGCAACCACAAAGCCAGCCGCAGCCGGCACCCAATCCCTATGGCGATAATCCGCTCGGCAAGGTGCTGCAGGATATGTTCGGTGGCGGCGCGCCGCAACAACCACAAGGTCCATCCCAGCCACAGCAGACACAGAGCCCCTACGGCGACAACCCGCTGGGGAAAATCTTCGAGGAGATGCTGCGGCAAGGCGGCGGCGACGGCTTCGGTGGCATGCCGGGCGGGCAGCCGGCGCCGCAACCTCAGGCACCGCAACCGCAGCAGCGTCAGGCACCACAGCCGCAGGCCAATCCGAGCGGCCGGCCAAGGAACCCGTTCGACGACATTTTCGGCAGGATGTTCGAAACCGGCGCCCAGCAGCGCGACGAGTACCAGAAGGGCGTGGAAACGATCTTCGACCAGTTCAAGCGCGACATGGACCGGCGGTAGCAGTTCAAACGTCCGAGACAAATCCATGAGCAAACGGCTGGAGCAGATGCGCCGCAATATCCGGAAACTCGTAACATTCATCGACGAGGCAAAGAGACATGACGGACAGACTTGAATTTCCGGTCATCATCGCGCCGCTTGCGATCGAGGACGGAGGTGGGTTTTCAGCCCTTGTACCAGATCTTCCTGGTTGCATGAGCGACGGTGAGACTCCCGAAGAGGCCATCGCAAATGTTCAAGATGCCATAGCGTCCTGGATAGAGGCCGCGCATGATCTCGGCAGATCGATACCAAAACCATCGCGAAAGCAGGCATTCGCCTGAGCAAAAAAGAAAAGCCCGGTCCTTGGGAGGACCGGGCAGCGTGCAGGCAGGCCGGCGGGGAACCGGCAGGGAGTGGGGAGCCTGCATGAACCTTGGTCGCGCTGAACCGCAAAAAGGTTCAACGGGACCGAAACTCGGCAATCAGGCCACCTTGCGGGCGATGTCCTCGATCGTTTCCACGCGATCGCTGGCGATTTCACGCAGGATTGCCGTCGGGTCGCGGCCAAACGGCACGTCGATTGCGACATGCAGGTCGGCGCGCGTCAGGCCGATGTCGGCGAGCTCGGCGTCCGACATCTCGCCAAGGCGGTAAAAGGCGCGGCGATTTTTCCAGGCGCGGTAGACGTTGGAGACGGTGTTGGCCACGCGCGTCGCAACGGCCGGACGCGAGGTGATGCGTGAGGTCTCGGTGGCGAAATCGATCGTGGTCATGTCGGTCTCCTTCAGACTCGAACGGACGAAACCCGACGATCGGCGCTGGTAACAGCGGCCGTTCCGGCTTCGATTCACATGCCTTCATGTGGACAATGCCAATTTGCCATCGACCGATTGATTAATCCAACGAATGTTTTTAATCTTTGGCATCAACACCAGTGATGGATCACATCGATGAAAGCGCCGCTCGATCTGGATCAATTGCAGACCTTCATCTCGATCGCCGACACCGGCAGCTTCACCCGCGCAGCGGAAGAAGTGCACCGCACCCAGTCGGCGGTGTCGATGCAGATGCGCCGGCTGGAGGAACGGATCGGCAAGCCGCTGTTCGAGAAGGAGGGGCGCAGCAACAGGCTGACGGAGGAAGGCGACAAGCTGCTCTCCTACGCAAGGCGGCTGCTTTATCTCAACCGCGAGACGCTCGCCGCCTTCGACGACCAGCGGCTCGAAGGCACGATCCGCATCGGCACGCCGGACGACTACGCCGACCGTTTCCTGCCGGAGATCATGGCGCGCTTCACCCGCTCCAATCCGCGCGTCGAACTGACCGTCATCTGCGAGCCGACGCCGGGGCTGGTCGAGCACATCAAGCGCGGTAATCTCGACTTGGCGCTGGTGACGCACAATGATGTGCGCGGCCAATCGGAGGTGGTGCGGCGTGAACCGCTGCTGTGGGTCTCCTCGGCCAACCATGCGACGCATGAACAGGAGACGCTGCCGATGGCCTTCGGCCGGCCGAACTGCATCTGGAGGCGCGCCGCCGTCGACGTGCTGGACCAGCAGAACCGCGACTACCGCATCCTGTTCACCAGCTTCTCGGCGACCGTGATAACCGCGGCCGTGCTATCCGGCCTGGCGATTTCGGTGCTGCCGGAATGCGCGCTCAGGCCCGGCATGAGGGTGCTGGGCGAGGCCGACGGCTTCGGCGCCCTGCCCGACTGCCGCATCGGCATCATGCGTGGCCAGACCTCGCGGCCGGAGATCGTCGATGCGCTTGCCCGCCACATCTCCGAAAGCCTGGACAACATCTCCGTGCCGCTCGGCGAGGAGACGGGGACGTTCGATTTCGCGGCCCTCGCCTTTTCCAAGATGAAGCGGAGCAAGCCGAACCAGATCCTGCCGGGCTGGTAAAACCGGGTCATGAATATCGGGCCTGACACGGCCGCCTTGACGTCGGCGTCCAACCGGCCCCCAATCGACCGATGAGCGAAGCAGCATCCGAATCACGCACCAACGCCACCGAATACACGGTGAGCGAGATATCAGGCGCGCTGAAGCGCACGGTCGAGGACGTCTTCGGCAATGTGCGGGTGCGCGGCGAAATCTCGGGCTATCGTGGGCCGCATTCCTCCGGCCATGCCTATTTCGCGCTGAAGGACGACCGCGCCCGGCTCGACGCCGTGGTGTGGAAAGGCACGATGAGCCGGCTGAAATTCCGCCCCGAGGAAGGGATGGAGGTGATCGCCACCGGCAAGCTCACCACCTATCCCGGCAAGTCCAACTACCAGATCGTCATCGACAATCTGGAGCCGGCAGGCGCCGGGGCGCTGATGGCGCTGCTGGAGGAGCGCAAGCGCCG
This sequence comes from Mesorhizobium sp. B2-5-4, assembly GCF_006441095.1. Taxonomy (NCBI): domain Bacteria; kingdom Pseudomonadati; phylum Pseudomonadota; class Alphaproteobacteria; order Hyphomicrobiales; family Phyllobacteriaceae; genus Mesorhizobium; species Mesorhizobium sp. B2-5-4. Next base: position 151,692 of record NZ_VFUR01000009.1, read on the forward strand.
GCTACAGGCTGAAGGGCTTTTCGACGCCGGCCGCAAGCGCCGGCTGCCGTTCATGCCGTGCACCATCGGCGTCGTCACATCGCCGACCGGCTCGGTTATCCGCGACATCATCCACCGCATCAAGGACCGCTTTCCGCTGCATGTGCTGGTCTGGCCGGTACGCGTGCAGGGCGACACAGCGAGTGCGGAAGTGACCAATGCCGTCACCGGTTTCAACGCACTGGCGTGGGACAGCCCCATCCAGCGCCCCAATCTACTGATCATCGCGCGCGGCGGCGGCAGCCTGGAAGATCTGTGGGGCTTCAACGACGAGGTGCTCGCCCGCGCAGTCGCCGCCTCCGACATTCCGGTGATTTCGGCTGTCGGCCACGAAACCGACTGGACGCTGATCGACCTTGTCGCGGATGTGCGGGCGCCGACGCCGACGGGCGCGGCCGAAATCGCCGTGCCGGTGAAGGCTGACCTCGAAGCGACGCTGACCAGCCTCGGCGCGCGGCTCAAGGCCGCCGTCTTGCGCAATTTCGACCGCAAGCGGCAGGCAGCCCGTGCGGCGGCGCGTGCGCTGCCCTCGCCCGACCAATTGCTGGCGCTGCCGCGCCGGCGCCTGGACGAGGCGACATCGAGGCTCGGTCGTGGCCTGATGGTTTCCACCGAGCGCAAGCGGGCGCGATTCTTCGCTGTAAAACTGACGCCGGCAATGCTGTCGCAGCGGATTGCCGAGGCGCGGCGCACCAACGACCGTAACCTTTCGCGGGCGCAAGGGGCGCTGCGCACCCTGGCGAGAAGCCGGCGCGCGGAGCTCAATCGTGCCGCGGATCAATTGCCAAAATGCGCCAAGGCATCGCTGCAGCGGCACAGGCAGCAATTGGCTTTGCTGCAGGGCCGCATCACGATCGAGCCGACAGCCCGGCGGCAACGTGTGCAGAGGGATCTTCTGACGGCTTTGACGAGACGCGGCGGTCAGGCGATGCTGCTCAGGCTGGAGCGGTTGCGCGGCCGCATCATCCAGGCCGACCGGCTGATGGCGACGCTTTCGCACAAGGCCGTCCTGGCGCGCGGCTTCGCGCTGGTTAAGGATGCCGACGGCACGGTCATCAAGCAGGCCGCCGACGTGGCGTCGGGGATGGCGCTGTCGCTGGAGTTCGCCGATGGCACCGCGGATGCGGTGGCAACCAGCGGCGCGGCGCGGCCAAAGCCCGTGGCCAGACCGGCGGCAAAGGCAAAAGAACCCGGCAATCAGGGATCCTTGTTCTAAGAGCATGATCGACAATCCGCACCATCTGGCAACGCCGTCCGGCAAGCCGCGCGCGCGAAGCTTCACCATCGGCTTCGACGGAACGCCCGGGCCGTTCAACGCGATCACCGACGTGCCCGGCGTCGCTGTCGGCCATGCGACGCTGATATCGGGCGATGGTCCGCTTGTCGTCGGCAAGGGACCGGTGCGCACCGGTGTCACCGCGATCCTGCCCAGGTTGCGCGCCGAGCTGGCAACGCCGGTCTTCGCCGGCATCTTCAGCCAGAACGGCAATGGCGAGCTGACCGGCTCGCACATCATCGAGGAAACCGGCGCCTTCAACTTCCCGATCACCATCACCAACACGCATTCCTGCGGGGTTTCGCGTGACGGCACGCTGCGTTGGATGAACCAAGTGCTGCCGGCGGCCGTCGACAGCGCCTGGGGCTTGCCCGTGGCAGCGGAGACCTATGACGGGTTTCTCAACGACATCAACGGTCACCATCTGACATCGGAGCATGTCGCCGAAGCCCTTGACGCCGCCGCCAGTGGACCGGTCGAGGAAGGCAGTGTCGGCGGCGGCACCGGTATGATCACTTTCGGCTTCAAGGCCGGTTCCGGCACGGCCTCGCGCATCGTCGCATGGCAAGGGCGCACCTACACAGTCGGCGGCTTCGTGCAGTCGAATTTCGGCAAGCGGCACAATTTCACCATTCGTGGCCTGCGCGCCGGTTCCGAACTCACCGAACCGGCGATCCGCGAAACCACGTCGCGCGCGGAAAAGGGCTCAATCATCGCCGTCGTCGCGACCGACGCGCCTTTCCTGCCGCACCAGATGAAGCGGCTGGCCCGCCGCGTGCCGCTCGGCGTCGCCATGACCGGCGGCTTCGGCTACCACAGTTCGGGCGACATTTTTCTCGCCTTCTCGACCGCCAATCCTGCCGCTGCGCGGGGGCTGACTGGCCGCATCGCCAGCGCCGATTTCATTCCCGATGTGGACATCGACCCGTTCTTCGATGCCGTGATCCAGACTGTGGAGGAATCGATCCTCAACGCTCTTGTCGCCAATCACGACATGACCGGTCGCGATGGCAATTTCGTGCCTGCCCTGCCGAAAGCGTGGCTCAAAGAAAAATTTGGCTGAGAAGGGTACCAAAGACGAAAACGCGGGCCGAAGCCCGCGCATTCAGACAGGGTTGCCCCTGAAAATCTATTCCGCGGCCTTGCTGGAAGCCTGCTGGCTTTCGTCGGCCTCGGCCGCTTCCTCTAGCCGGGAAGCGATGAGTTCCTGGATGTCGCCGACTTCCTCCTGGATGTCCTCCAGCGGTATGCCGACCTCTGCCGCCTTGGCGGCGCATTCCCTGGCCAGTGTCTCGGCCTGCTTCTCGATCCTGGCCGGGGACTGGCAATGGACCTTTTCGCCGATCCATCCCCGCAAGAATTCGATCGCGTGTTCACTCATACTGCTATTCCCTTGCGGCAAAGCCGGTTGGTAATCCTAAACGTCTGCATCCCGTAAAGGATGCATGTTCCCATTCGAGCCGAGTCGCGGCCGGACGGCAAGCCGAAGCCGTCCAGGGTCCACAGAGCCGAAGGAATTCGAGAGGTGAAGAACATTTTCTGTTTCTGAAGGACTGTACAGTTGGCGGGATCTGCCCGCTCCAAGCAATTGCTTCTACCTTTTACGGCTTCCAGTCCGTTTCGCATCTCAATGGCTGTCGCTACAGCCGCCTTATGACGTTGCGCTTCAAGGCGCGAGCCATCGAAGCCGCCGCTATATAGTGATATCCATACACTATGTCGACTCTCCTCAAGGCCCGTGCACAGGAGCCATGCAAAAGTCGCATGGATCGCCGATCCGGTCAGAAGTTTTCGACCCACGGCCTGAGTTCCATTTCCCAGGTCCAGGCGCTGCGGTGCTGGCGGTGGATGGCGAGATAGGCCTCGGCGATCGCATCCGGCGATAGCCGCCGATCTTGCGGTTCGGACTCCTGTCCGGACGTGGCCGAGGCAATGGCGCCGTCGATGATGAAATGCGCGACGTGAATGTTCTTGGGCGCCAGTTCACGGGCCATGGACTGCGCCAGCCCGCGCAATCCGAATTTGGGCATCGCAAAGCCGGCGGAGCCGGCAAACCCCTTCACGCTTGCCGTCGCTCCGGTGAAGAATATCGAGCCCGCCCCTTGAGCGATAAGCCGGCGGGCCGCCTGCTGGCCGACCAGGAACCCACCATAGGCCCCGACAAGCAGCGCTTGACGAACCGCCTCGGGATCGAGTTCGGCCAGCGGACCGCGGGCGCGGCCGCCGGCGTTGAAAACCACCAGGGAAAGCGGGCCAGCTTTGTCGGCGACATCGAACAGACGCTCCACCGACGTGGCGTCGGAGACATCCGTTGCCACGGCTTGCGCGCCGGTTTGCGCCTGCAATGCATCGAGCTTCTCGATATCTCGGGCGGCCAGGACAATTTGGAACCCTTCCCTGGCGAGAAGACGCGCGATCGAGGCGCTCAAGCCGGAGCCCGCCCCGGCAATGACGGCGACATTGGATGTCATGAGACCTCTCCTTCTTCCACTGATTGCAATGGCTGGCAGATGTTGAACTCTGCCGGATCCGCGCCGCACCGGCAACGCGCACGGCGGAAAGAAAAATGGCCGGGCGCGAAAACGGCCCGGCCAAAAGAAGGTCATAACCTTCAGAGGGGAACACCGTTCAGCGAAATGGGAGGAAAACACCGAACGGATTTGTCATTCTGAACCGATCCTTGCACGGGCACGACAAATGATTTTCTAAAGTCGGTCCGAATTACGAAAAATTCGGTTCGTTCTGTATCAACTGGCTTAACCCGCTCCGGTTCCCGGCTGAAGCAGGTCCGCGTAGTGGCGGCGCGCAACGTCAGGGTGCGAGCGCAACCGGCTTTTCAGCACATTGGTGCCGACATCGCGAAACAGCGGATTGTCCGGATCGCTGGCCGGCCCGCGCGCCTGCGCCGCCAATTCCTCCGGCAACTCGAGCAGCGGTATCGTCGCATCGAGCTTGGCGCTGAAGAAGAACGGCACCGAAATGCGCTCGATGCCGGCTGGCGGCGTCACGACGCGATGCACGGTCGCGCGCAAATAGCCGTTCGAGGCCAGTTCGAGCAATTCACCGATGTTGACGACGAGCGTGCCGGGAATGGGGTCCACATCCACCCAGCTGCCATCATAGTCGACCTGGAGTCCCTTGTTGTCATCCTGGAGCAGCAGCGTCAGGAAACCGCCATCCTTGTGCGCGCCGACACCTTGGTCGCCGCCGGTCGCCTCGCGGCCGGGGTAGCGCACGATCTTCATGCGATGGTTTGGTGAGTCTCGATAGATCGGGTCGAAGGCATCCTCGGGTTGCTCGAGCGACAGCGCAAAAGCTTTCAGCAGCCGGATCGCCACCGCTGTTGCCTTGGCCTGCCAGGCAAGCAAGACCGGTTTAAGCTCCGGCAACGCAGCCGGCCATTGGTTCGGCCCCTGCAGCCGCGTCCAGGCGGGAATTCCCGGCCCTTGCGCTATGGTTGGCGCTCGACCCCGATGTCGAGCTGTTCGCGCCAATCGGCCTTGCCCTTGGTCAGCTCGCCGCCGGCGCGCGTATAGCCGCGGAACTGCGAGGACTTGACCATCTCGATCGCGAGCTTGTCGGCCTCGCCCAAGGCAAAGAAGCGGCGCGATGCAGTGAGCACCTCGCTGATCTCCGCCCACGAGATACCATGCCCAGCCAGATAGAAAAAGCCGATGTCGCGCGAGGCGGAACGCAGATCCGCCAGAAACGTCCGGCGTTCCGATGCGCCTTGTTCAAAGTGGCTCAGATCAAGCACGGGTACTATTCTGGGCATATCAGGCTCCTTTCCTGGTTTTCTGCGGATGTTTGCCCATCCGCAAACCAGGACTGTTGGACTTGCGTGCACTCTCGGCGGTCACAACGCCAGCAATGCCTGCAAGTCTCATCGACTCCAGATTGCCAAGAAAGAAACGATCGGCCCTTCGAAGCCGCCGCGACGAACAATTTTTCCCCGCGCGCCGGCAAAGCTGACAATGGCCGCGATCATTCAGCAGGATGCGGATCGCCGCAACTGCGCACGGCCTCTGCCCTATTGGGCTGCCCTGAGCAGCATGCCGAAGAGGTCGCGTGGCTCGTCGGGATCGGCCAGCATGTCGAGCTCCTGGCAGAGGCCGGTCGAGATCAGTTGATCCCTGACATAGCGCAGCGCCGAAAAGTCCTCGATGGCGAAGCCGACCGAATCGAACAGCGTAACCTGGCCGGCATCGCGCCGGCCCTTAACGGCGCCCGTGATCACCTGCCACAACTCGGTCACCTGATGATCCGGTGCAAGCTGCTGGATCTCGCCTTCGATCCGCGTCTGCGGCGGGTATTCGACGAAGATGTCGGAGCGCAGCAGGATGTCGCGGTGCAGTTCCGTCTTGCCCGGACAGTCGCCGCCAACGGCGTTAATGTGCACGCCCGCTCCGACCATGTTGTCGGTCAGTATAGTGGCATATTGCTTGTCGGCGGTGACGGTGGTGATGATTTCGGCGCCCTCGACCACCTCCTGCGCGGTGGTGCAAGCGACCATGTCGAAGCCGAGGCCGGCGAGGTTGCGGATACATTTTTCGGTCGCCGAACGGTCAATATCGTAAAGCCTCAGCCTGTCGACGCCGAGCAGTGCCTTGAAGGCCAGCGCCTGGAACTCGGCTTGCGCGCCGTTGCCGATCAGTGCCATGCAGCGGGAACCGGCCGGCGCCAAATGCTTCGCGGCAAGGGCCGACATGGCAGCCGTGCGCAGCGCGGTCAGGATGGTCATCTCGGACAGCAATACAGGATAGCCGTTGTGCACGTCGGCCAGCATGTCAAAGGCGGTCACGGTCTGGCGGCCCTCGCGCATGTTCTTGGGATGGCCGTTGACATATTTGAAGCCATAGACCTCGCCGTCGCTGGTCGGCATCAGTTCGATGACGTCCTCGGCGCTGTGCGAAGCGACGCGCGGCGTCTTGTCGAACAGCTCCCAGCGGCGGAAGTCATCCTCGATATAGCCGGCGAGTTCGATCAGAAACCGCTCGACGCCGATCGTGAGCACCAGCTTCATCATATGGTCGACACTGACGAACGGCACGATGTTGAGATTGGGAATCATCCTGTTTCCTTGCCGGTGCGCCGGTCAGTCCTGGCGATGCGCGTTGTACGCGTTCATCATCGCTGCGAGCACCGGATCGTCTTGCTCCAGCGCGTTGATCGCGCCGGCCGGTCGTACAGGCGCTCATCCTGCCTCATCTTGAACTTGGCTTCGAGACATTCGATCGGTGGGGCTAATCCGTGGATGTGAGGTTTGCGCCGCTTCATGCCGGTACCGATTTCCCGCATGCGCCAGCGGTCCCCTTGCTGCTTTCCGCCAAGCTAAGGCTACTCTTCCAATTATGTCAACATCTCTTCATTATTGACCTTAATTAAAATCTCTGTAATAAACTCTACACAACGAGGCTGGGAGCCCAAGACGCATTTTCGGGGAGGCCAATGGCAATACGCGATGTTCTGATGCGCGGGGACCTCGCGCTGACGCCATCAGAGGAGAAGATCGTCCGGCTGCTGTTGACGGACTATCCGACCTCCGGCCTTGGCACCGCCTCGTCGCTCGCGCGGCGCGCCGGCGTCAGCGATCCCACCGTTGTCCGGCTGGTGGTCAAGCTCGGCTATGAGGGGTTTCCGGATTTCCAGGCAAAGCTGCTTGCCGAGGTCGAAGCCAGGCTGCATTCGCCGCTGTTGATGATGGAGACCAAGCGGCAAAGCGGTTCCAGCGACAGCGCGGTGCTGGCCTATCTCGATTCCGTCACCGCGGCTCTGCAGAAGACTACCGCCGCGACACCGGTCCAGACCTACGAGCGGGCCGCCCGCCTTTTGATGGAGGCCAAGGGCGAGATCGTGCTGGTCGGCGGCCGGTTCAGCCGCCACATCGCCGGCATGCTCGCTGGATATCTCGTGCAGTTCCGCACTGGGGTCAGCGATCTCGGTATGCTCTCTCCGCAGGCATTCGACACGCTGGCCGACCTTGGCCGCCGCGACGTGCTCGTCGTCTTCGACTATCGCCGCTACCAGCTCGATGTGATGGCGTATGCAAGGCAGGCGGCGGCGCTCGATGTACGCATTCTTCTGTTCACCGACCAGTGGCTGTCGCCGATATCCGATCTTGCCGAAGTCACGATCGTCAGCCCGCTCGAAGTCGCCTCACCCTACGACACGCTGGCGCCGGCGATCGCACAGATGGAGGCGTTGACCGCCCAGATCGTCTCCACGCTGAGCGATGACGCCCGGGCTCGCATCGAAAGGATCGAGAAAGTGCGGCACGCCAATGCGGTGACGCTCGACAGCGATGCGGAAGAGAAAGGCGCGCGTCAAACAGTTGGACCACGCAAGACACCCGGACCCAAAGCAGCAAAGCAGGACGACAAGGCATGACCCAGGCCCTACCCAAGCGAGACGAAGCCTTCCGTACCGGCGAGACGGCGCTGCTGCTCGTCGACATGCAGCGCATCTGGCTGGAGCCGGGCGCAGACCCCTCGCATCCGGAGCGCGGCTCCGACCATTATTTCTACCGGCAAACATCCGCGCAGACGATCCCGAACCAGGAGCGCCTGCTGGCGGCGGCGCGTGCCAATGGCGTCGAGGTGCTGCACACCATCATCCAGAGCCTGACCGAAGAGGGCCGCGACCGCTCGCTTGACCACAAGCTGACGCCGATCCATGTCGCGCCCAGCCTCCCCCAAGGCCTGCCGGTTGCATCGCTGACGCCGGTCGGCGACGAGATCATGCTGCCGAAAACCTCGTCGGGCATCTTCAACTCGACCAATGTCGACTACCTTCTGAAAAACCTCGGCATCCGCTACCTCGTCGTGGTCGGCGTGCTGACCGACCAGTGCGTGGACATGACGGTGCGCGACGGCGCCGACCGTGGCTATCTCGTCACCTGCGTGTCGGATGCCTGCGCCACCATCACCCAGGAGCGCCACGACATCGCGCTGAAGGCCTTCGGCGGCTATTGCTGGGTCACGGATACCGACACAGTAGTCGACCGCTTCACCGCTTTGGGAAGAACTGCATGACATCGACCGTCGAGCCCCTCGTCGCTGTCGTCACGACAGATCTCTCCGCCATCACACGGGGTCGTTTCGTGGTCGAAAGCAGATTGCAGAAGACCGCAACAACCGGTGTCGGCTGGCTGCAGGCCAATCTGTCGATGACGCCGTTCAATTCGATCGTCGATCCCAACCCCTGGGGCTCGTCCGGCGACCTTCGGCTGATCCCGGATCTCACCGCGCGCTTCCGCACCGAACGGACGGGATCGGCGACGTCGTTCGACATGGTGGCCAGCGACATTGTCGAGCTCGACGGCAGTCCGTGGCTCGGCTGCACGCGGACCATGCTCCGGGATGCGCTGACGGAATTGAAGGCGGCCACCGGCCTTTCCGTCATTGCCGCCTTCGAGCACGAATTCCACATTGCCGACGGCAGCTTCGCGCCGGCGCATTCGATGTCCTTTGCCGCGCTGCGCCGCACCGATCCGTTCGCCCCCAATCTGATGGCGGCACTCGAAGAGGCAGGCGTTAGCCCTGAAGTGGTCATCGCCGAATTCGGCAATGAACAATTCGAGGTGACGCACGAGCCGGCCGATGCGTTGACGGCGGCCGACCGTGCCGTCGCCATTCGCGAAATCACGCGCGAAGTGGCGCGCAATGCCGGCTGGCGCGCGAGCTTCGCCCCCAAGATCGCGCCCGATGCGGTCGGTAATGGCGTGCACATCCATTTCAGCTTCGTCGACGAAGCCGGCAAACCGTCAACTTACGATCCGGCGTGTCCCGGCGGCCTTTCCGCCAAGGCTGGCGCTTTCTGCGCCGGCGTGCTGCGCCATCTGCCTGGGATGACCGCCATGACGGCGTCGAGCGTGTCGTCCTTCTATCGCCTCAAGCCGCACAGCTGGAGTTCGTCCTACACCTGGCTCGCCGATCGTGACCGCGAAGCGTCGCTCCGCATCTGCCCAACGGTGACGATCGGCGGACGCGATCCGGCACGGCAGTACAATATCGAATACCGGGCAGCCGACGCCACCGGCAATCCCTATCTGTCGCTGGCGGCGATCATCCGCGCCGGGCTTGAAGGGCTGGAGGCGAACCTGCCATCGCCGCCGCTGGTCACCGGCGACCCGACGCTGATGAGCGAGGCGGAACGGGCGGAACTCGGTTTGGTGCGACTGCCCGAGACCTTGCCGGCGGCGCTGGATGCGCTTCTGGCCGACAAGACCGTTACGGGATGGTTCGCCCCGATCTTCATCGAGACCTTTGTCGGGCTGAAGCGGCATGAAGCCGAGCGCCTGGCCGGCCTCGATCCAGCTGCTATCTGCGATCTCTACCGGACGCTTTATTGATGACTTCGCAGGCCGAAAAAGACTCGCCCCCTCAAGGAGATTGGCCGGAAGCCGTCGAGGTTCTCAACGAGCACGGCCGTTGCGACATCGTCCTGCTGTGCGAGCATGCGTCCAACCACATGCCGGCGGAGTACGGCCAGCTCGGGCTCGATGCCAGCCATCTGCAACGCCATATCGCCTGGGACATCGGTGCCGCGGAGGTGACGCGCCTGTTGTCGGCACGGCTCGATGCACCGGCCTTTCTCAGCGGCTATTCCCGACTATTGATCGATCTCAACCGGCCACTCGGCAGCCCGGGCAGCATTCCGGTGCTGTCGGAAGACACCAACATTCCCGGCAATGTCGGCATTGATGAGGCGGAACGAACTCGACGCGCGGAAATCATGTTTTCGCCGTTCCATGAGCGGGTGGCAGCACTTCTCGATCGCCGGATGGCTGAAGGCAGGCCGACGCGGATCGTGACGATGCATTCCTTCACGCCGGTGTTCCTTGGCATCGCGAGACCATGGCATGCGGGCGTGCTGCATGCGCATGCAGCCGATCTCGCCGCAGCGATCCTTTTTGGCCTGCGCACCGACGCGGCACTCAATGTCGCGGCCAACGTACCTTACGTGATCAGCCGTGACGCCGATTACGCCGTGCCCATCTATGGCGATGATCGCGGCATCCCTGCTGTCCTTGTCGAAATCCGGCAAGACCTGTTGTCGACACGGTCCGGCATCGAGGAATGGGCGGACCGGCTGGCGGCGGCACTGCCTGCACATGAAACGGAGACAGCTTCGTGAGCAATCAGCCCGCGCGGACGTGACGCCGCGACCATCGCGCAGGCCGGCAAGCTGCGCTTCTCGCCATTCAGCCCGGCGCTCGCTTCATCGGGAGGAAGCCTCGGCTCACACCAGCCACTCCTTGATCGCCGGGCGGACGAGCACCGCGCGCATGCGGTCCTCGGCATCGGTGACCGCCGGCGCCATCGGCGCGCGGGTCGGGCCGCAATCGACGCCGATAACGCGGAAGGCCGCCTTCATGCCCGGCAGCACGCCGGTCGCCAGCAGTGCCTCGACGAAGTCCTGCGACACCATCTGCAGCGCCTTCGCCCGTGAAAGATCGCCAGCGCGGACCGCCTGGTCGATCGCTACGTAGAGCCTGCCAAGCAGATTGTAGGTTGTGCCGATGCCGCCTTCGGTGCCGAGCATACCGGCGGCGGCATAGATCTCATCGAAGCCGTAGTAGAAGAGCTTTTGCGGCTGCCGCTTGCGCAGCAGGGAATATTTGAACAAGTCGGTGGAAGTGAACTTGATGCCGACGACATTTTTGAGGTCGAGCAGCTGAACCAGCAGGGGAAGCGGCAGCGGCCGGCCGGTGCGCAAGGGTATCTCGTAGACAATAAGCGGCAGGTCCGTCGCCGCCGCCAGTGCCTGGTAATAGCCGAAGACTTCCTCGTCGGAGAACGGGTAGGAATGCGGCGGCAGCGCCGACAGAGCGTCATAGCCAAGCTTCTGCGCCTGCCGCGCAAGACGGATGGAATCGCGCACGTTCGGCATGCCGACATGGGCGATCAGCTTGACGGCCCTTGAAGTCGCGCTGGCGAAGGCCACCTCTTGCTGCGCCAACAATTCGTCCACCGTCAGCAAGCCGGATTCGCCGCTGCTGCCACCGACATAGAGACCGGCCAGACCCTGGCGCAGCACATAGTCATTAATGTTGCGCTGGCGTTGCGGATCGAACTCGCCGGCATCGCTCAGTCCGGTCATCAGGGCGGCATACATGCCCGCCAATTGCTTGGTCATTGGGATCCTCGGTTTTCCAGATTTCTCATGATGCGGCTTCGCCAGCGTGGTGGCAGGCGACGAGATGCTGGCCGGTGACGGCGGAGCCGAAATCGCGCTGTGTCGGATCGACCTTGGCGCAGATCTCGGTCGCCAGGGGGCAGCGCGGATGGAAATGGCAGCCGGGCGGCGGCTTTGACGGATCGGGTACGCCACCGCCAAGCACGATGCGCCGGCGCGTTCCGCCCGCCTTGGGATCAGGCACGGGAATCGCCGACAACAGTGCGCGCGTATAGGGATGCAATGGTGCGCCGAACACCGCTGGCGTGGTGCCGATCTCGACGATGCGGCCGAGATACATCACCGCGAGGCGGTCGCTGAGATAGCGGACCATCGACAGATCGTGACCGACGAACAGATAGGTCAGGCCGAGGCGCGCCTTGAGGTCGTCGAGCAGATTGACGATCTGCGCCTGGATCGAGACATCGAGCGCCGAGATCGGTTCGTCGGCAATGATGAATTTCGGATTGGCGGCAAGCGCGCGGGCAATGCCGACGCGCTGGCGCTGGCCGCCGGAGAGCTCGAACGGATAGCGGTTTCGCAGCGCTTCCCGGAGACCCACCAGCGCCAACAATTCGCTGACGCGCACGTCACGCGAGGCGCGGGTGCCGATCTTCTGCGCACGCAGCCCTTCGCCGATGATGCGGCCGACGGTCATGCGCGGGTTGAGCGAGCCGAACGGGTTCTGGAACACCATCTGCATGTCGCGGCGGCGCTGCTTCAGCTCTTCGCCCGTCGCGCCCGCATAGTCCCTGCCCTCGAACACGATGCTGCCGGCGCTAGAGCGCTCCAGGCCGAGCACGGCGCGGCCGGTCGTCGACTTGCCGCAGCCGCTTTCGCCGACCAGCGCCAGCGTCTCGCCGCGCATCACCTCGAAGCTGACGCCGTCGACGGCATGCACCGCGCCGACCTGCCGTCGCAGGACTCCGCGCCGGATCGGGAAATGCACTTTGAGGTCCGTCACGGTGAGCAGCGGTTGCTGTTTCGGTGCCGTCACGGCGGGCTTGCCCGCAGCGGCTGCGCTCATGCGCGGCACTCGCTCCACCTCCCGCCAGCGCCAGCACGCGGTGGTATGGCCGACGCCCACAACTTCCAGCGGCGGTTTCTGCTCGCGACAGCGCGCTTCGGCATAGTCGCATCGCGGCGCGAAGGCGCAGAAGGTCGGCGCCAGCGTGACATTGGGCGGCGCGCCCTTGATCGGCACCAGCCTGGTGTTTGCCGCCGTCAGCGACGGGATCGAGTTGAGCAGGCCGATCGTATAGGGATGCTTGGTTGCCGAAAACAAATCGTCGACCGGGGCGCTTTCGACGATCGAGCCGGCATACATCACCGCGACGCGATCGACGAAGCCGGCGACCAGGCTGAGGTCGTGGCTGATCCAGATGATCGCCATGCCGAGCTGCTTCTGCAGGCCCACGACCAGTTCCACGATCTGCGCCTGGATGGTGACGTCGAGCGCCGTCGTCGGCTCGTCGGCGATCAGGATCGACGGCTTGCACACCAGCGCCATGGCGATGCCGATGCGCTGCAGCTGGCCGCCCGAGAACTGATGCGGAAAGGCGTGCATCCGCTGCGGCGCGTTGGCGATGCCGACCAGCGCCAGCATGTCGAGCGCCTGGCGTTCGGCCTCGGCTTCGTTCAGGCCCTGGTGCTCGCGAAGCGCCTCGGTCAGTTGCAGGCCGATGGGCAGCACCGGGTTCAGCGACGACATCGGATCCTGGAAGATCATGGCGATGTCGCGGCCGCGTATCCGGCGCAGCTCGCTGTCGGGCATGGCCAGCAGATCGCGGCCACGAAACAGCGCGCGGCCAGCGGTGACGCGGCCGGGCGGCTTGCGAATCAAGCCCATCAGCGTCTGCACGGTGACCGACTTGCCGGAGCCGCTCTCGCCGACGATCGCCAAAGACTCGCCCTCGGCAAGCTCGAAGGAGACGTCGTTGACGGCATAGACGGAATTGCCGCGCGGGCCGAACTCGACGCTCACCCCCTGCACGGAAAGCACGGGCTGTTGCCCCGGCGCGGCGCAGCCTTGCCGCGGGCGAGCGTTTCCAGGCCGGTCACTTGCCGCCCCCGCCCATGATGTGCTGCGGGTCGAGCGCATCGCGCAGGCCATCGCCGACGAAGTTGATGCTGAGCACGGCCATGGCGATCATCGCACCGGGCGGGATCCACATCCAGGGCTGGCTCTCCAGGATCGACAGCGTGCGCGCGTCGCGCAGCATGTTGCCCCAACTGGCGGCCGGCGCCTGCGCGCCAAGACCGAGGAAGGAGAGCGAAGCTTCGAGCAGGATGACGGTCGCGACGTCGAGGGTGATCGCCACCAGGATCGGGCTCAGCACATTGGGCAGGATGTGTTCCAGGATGATGATCGAGGGCGAGGTGCCGAGCGAGCGCGCGGCCAGGATGAACTCCTGGTTGCGCAAGGCCAGGATCTCGCCGCGTGTCAGGCGGGCTATGGACGGCCAGCTCAGCAGTCCGATCACGACCATGGTGTTGAAGATGCTGGGCCCGACGACCGCGACGAAAGCGATGATGATGACCAGTCGCGGAAAGGTCAGCACCATGTCGACCAGGCCCATCAGCAAGAGGTCGACCTTGCCGCCAAAATAGCCGGCGATGCAGCCGATGAAGATGCCGATCGCGGCCGAGATCGCGACGGCGACGAAGCCGACCGTCAGTGAGATGCGGCCGCCATAGAGGATGCGGGCGAAGATGTCGCGGCCGGTGCCGTCCGTGCCCAGCCAGTGGATGCCGCCGGGCGGCTGGTTGCGCCCCCTGAGGTCGATGTCGTTGGGTCCGTAATGGGCGATCAGCGGCGTCAGCACGCAGGCGAGCACGATGATGGCAAGCATGATCAAGCCGAGCGTGGCCAGACGGTGGTTGAGGAAGCGGCGCGCCGCCTCGCCCCACAGGCCGCGCGAGGCGCCGGCGGCGATCGTCATATCGGCGGCGGTGGCGTCAGTCATAGCTTACCCTGGGGTCGAGCACGCTGTAGACGATGTCGGTGGCGAGATTGGCCAGCATGACGATGATGGCGGTGATCAGCACATAGCCCATGATCACGGGGCTATCCCTGTTCACCACGGAATCGATGAACATCAGGCCGATGCCGGGCCACTGGAAGATGGTCTCGATCACCACCGAGCCACCGAACAGTGTCGGCAGCGCGAGGCCGAAGACAGTGACCAGCGGGATCAGCGCGTTGCGCAGGCCGTGGCGCAGCGTGATGGTGCGGGGCTTGAGCCCCTTGGCCTTGGCGGTGCGCATATAGCTCTGGTTCAACACTTCGAGCATGCCGGCGCGGGCATAGCGCATGAAGATCGCGGCGCGGAACAAGGCAAGTGCTGCCGCCGGCAAGATCAGGTGCCTGAGATTGTCGAGGAGCGAGAAGTTTTCACCAGCCGTGGAAATGCCCGATGATGGCAGCCAGCGCAGCTCCAGCGCAAAGACGTAAACGAGCAAAAGTCCCATGAAGAAGTCCGGGATCGAGACGCCGACAAAGCCGGCAAGCGTCAGCGAATAGTCAGTGAGCTTGTATTGCCTGAGTGCCGAGAGCACGCCCAGCATGGTGCCGATGACGAAAGCGACGAGCAGTGCGACGCCCATCAACTCCAGCGTCATCGGCAACCGCTCGACGATGATGTCGCCGACACCGCGGCCATTGACGAAGGAGCGGCCGAGATTGCCGTGCAGGATCTGGCCGATCCAGTTGAGGTACTGGACATAGACCGGCTGGTCGAGGCCGAGTTCGCCGCGCCGCATGGCGATCAGCTCCTCGCTCGACGGCGCCTCCGCCGTGATCATCGCCAGCACCGCGTCGCCAGGCATGGCATGCGCGATGGCAAAGACGATCACGGTAACGCCGAACAGCACCGGGATGCTGAGCAAAAATCTTCGCACGAGATAGCTGAGCACCGGCCTCTCCTAGGGCTGAAGGCGGTTCTGAGACAATCGATCGTGAGACTCGCTCAGAGCCCCACGACCGGCAGGGATATCCGCGGCTATTTCGCCACCTCCCACTTCTCGACTTCGTTGTAGACCGGGTGATCGAAGATCACGAGTGGCTGTTCCTTGAAGTGCTGCGCCAGGCCGACGATCCGGTTGTTGAAGGCCAGCGGCCGCACCTCGTTCCAAAGCCAGGCCTTGGGCAGGTCCTGATTGAGGATGCGCGAGGCCTCCTGATAGCTTGCGGCGCGCGCGGCGCGGTCGTTGGATTCAAGCCCCTTGTTGAAGAGTTCGTCGACCTTGGGGTTGCAGTAGCCCATGGCGAGCGGCTTGGCGCCGCAGACGACCAGAGGCGAGCCGAGCGAGGGATCGAGCCCCATGCCTTGCGCGAAGAAGCCCATCTGGAAGCTGCCGTCGGCATAGATCTGGTTGATCGCCGCCGGATCGAGCAGGCGCGGCTGGATGTTGACGCCGACGGCGGCCAGATAACTCTGGATGGCGGTGACGGTGTCGACGTTCATCTGATCGGAATAATAGTAGATGAAGTCGACCGGCTGGCTCGCATCCCAGCCCGCGTCGGTGAGCAGCTGCTTGGCCTTGTCGGGATTGTAGTCGTAGGGTTCGAGGTCCTTGGCGCGCGCCCAGTCTTGCGGGAACAGCGTGTTCAGGAGTTCGCCGGCGCCCCGCTTGACCGTCTCGATGATCGCCTTGCGGTCGATGGCATAGAGCATCGCCTGGCGCACGCGCACATCGGCGAAGCGCTTGTTCTCCAGGTTGAACTGCAGGTAGGTCGGCAGGCCGGCGGAGAATTTCGGCAGCACGGTCAGGTAGTCGAGTTTCTGCAGGCGGGGCAGCTCGGAGATCGGCACGCCACCGCCTTCATAGGACATGGCGTCGACCTCCTGCGTCTCGAGCGCGGCGATGATCGGCGGCACATCCTTGTAGATCTGGTAGATGATGCGGTCGAGCTTGGGCGCACCGAGGAAATAGTCGGGATTGCGATCGACCTCGACGTACTGGTCACTCTCATACTTCTTCCAAATGAACGGGCCGGTGCCGACCCGGTTGACCCAGAAGGCATTGCCCTTGATGTCGGCGGGCGCGACCTTGCCCAGAATGTGCTCGGGAAAGATGCTGATGGCGATGAGTTGCAGCTCGATCCAGAGCGGCTTGGCGCTGTCCAGTTCGATCTGCACGGTCGTATCGTCCACCGCCTTCACCCCGGCAAGCGAGGTGGCCGAGCCATCCTGGAAGGCCTTGTATCCGGTCACGGCGGAGAGCTTCTGCGACCAGGGCGAACCGACCTTCGGGTTGGCGTAGAGGTTGAGGCTGAACACCACGTCCTTGGCGGTGAAGGGGGCGCCATCGTGCCATTTGACGCCATGGCGCAGACTGAAGACATAGGTCTTGCCGCCGTCGGGCGTCTTCCAGCTCTCGGCCAGCATCGGCTGCACGCCGTCGCCCGTCCACTTTATGTGGACGAGGCCCTGCAGCACCGTTTCGTCCAGCCTGTGGCCGCAGGTGGTGTGCAGCGTGCCCATCTCGATGCAACCGGTGCGCATGGCCGAGCGGAACGTGCCGCCTCCATCGGCCTTCGCCGCGCTCGCTGCAAGCACGAGCGCCAGGGCCGGCAAAAGGCTGATCAGAAATCGTCTCATGGAATTTCTCCTCCCTTCGATTGTGTCGGCCGGTCGCGGCTGACCTCGGGGCGCGCCTTCTGGCGATCGCGTGATCGCGGTCTTGCGTCCGGTCGCTCATTGGCAAGTAGCGACCTCCTCCTACCCCTCGGCCGCACCGCGCCTCAGCGATCCACAGCTCCTTGCCTGTGCTCGCTTGCAGCGACTGGTCTAATAGCTTAAAAGGTAGACCATGCACAATATGCCGGTCCGAAAAAAATTATCCGACGAGGTCCGTCTCCGCCTGGAGGCGATGATCAGGGATGAAGTTTATCCGGTCGGCGCTTCGCTGCCGTCCGAGCGCGAACTGATGTCGATGTTCGATGTCGGGCGTCCCTCGGTACGCGAGGCGCTGTTTGCGCTGGAGAAGATGGGCCTTGTGCGCATCAACAGCGGCGAGCGGCCCAAGGTGACGCGGCCGACGCCGAAGAACATGCTGGAACAGCTGACTGGCACCGCACACCTTTTGATGGACCAGCCCGACGGCATCGGCCATTTCGAACAACTGCGGCTGTTCCTCGAAGTCTCGATCGCGCGCCATGCCGCCGAGATGGCGACGCAAGCGCAGATCGATGCTCTGGCCGCCGCGCTGGCCGAAAACGAACGCGCCATTTCACGCGCCCGCGCCTTCGCGGTCACCGACGTCGCGTTTCACCGCGTGCTGACCGCGATCCCCGGTAATCCGATTTTTCTCGCCGCGCACGAAGCGCTGGTGGAGTGGCTGATCAACCAGCGCATCCACATGGCCAACACCGAGCTCGAAAACCGCATCAGTTTCGCCGGGCACAAGGCAGTCTTCGAAGCCATCGAGCGGCACGATCCGGAAGCCGCCGGCCAGGCGATGCGCGAGCATCTGGAAAACGCCCGGCGCAAGTTCAATCCTCGCCAGGCGAAACCAGATTAGCCCTCTCGTCGAACCTGTACACCGGACGAGATCTAAAGCGATGGTCCCATCTGGATCGGGCTGCCGTCGCTGAATCGGGATTGGCGAAACCTATGAAGGTTATGTCCAGTCTCGTTGCCCTGGATCAAGTCGGACAGGACGCGGCCCATGCCAGGGCCAATGCCAAAGCCGTGGCCGCTCATCCCTGTCGCGATGACGAGACCCGGAACCGCAGCAGTACGATCCACGACAGGCACGACATCCGGCATCGCATCGATCATGCCGGCCCAGCTTGCCCTGAGCGGTACCGCCTCGAATTGTGGGAAAAGCCCCCTGAACCCTCGATCGATGGCGCGAAGCGCCTTGGGCTCCGGGGCAGGATTGAGAACGCGCATCCGTTCGAACGGGCTTTCCTTGTCCGCCTCCCATTTGCGTGGGGTAGACCAGCTGTCCGGATATGCACGAGGCGCCGCCAGCAAGTAGCGCGTGCCGAAAGGATTTGCTTTCAGGGCGGGCAGGTATTTCGGTGCGTGACGCAATGCATCCGGCCCGACATAGAGCAGGTGGCTGCCTCCCGCCGCCAGCGTGTATCCGCCGTCCTTTCTACGCCGG
This sequence comes from Mesorhizobium sp. B2-5-4, assembly GCF_006441095.1. Lineage (NCBI taxonomy): Bacteria > Pseudomonadati > Pseudomonadota > Alphaproteobacteria > Hyphomicrobiales > Phyllobacteriaceae > Mesorhizobium > Mesorhizobium sp. B2-5-4. Next base: position 170,299 of record NZ_VFUR01000009.1, read on the forward strand.
AAGGCGATGTGTTCGTCCGCTGCGGCGCCAGCATGGATTTCCGGCATCGGCGCGGTCGCCGCGACGGTCGTGCGGACACTGAGCTGCGGGATCGAGACGCCGTGCGCGCGCAGGAACAGCGACGTCCAGGCGCCGCTGGCGACAAGCACGTTCGATGTGGCGATGCGGCCTTGTTCGGTCCAGACACCGCTGATGCGCCCTGCGGAGATATCGAGCATGCGTGCCGCACAGTTCTCGATGATGGTGACGCCCTGGCGGGCGGCCAGGCGGGCAAACGCCGGCACCGCGACCCAGGGCTCGGCACGCATGTCCGATGGAGTGGTCATGGCGCCCTTGAAGGGGCGCGACATGGCTGGGATCAGCCGGGCGGTCTCACCCCGGTCCAGGAGACGCGTGTCGAGGCCATGGGCCTCAGCGATCTTCAGGAACTTGGCGAAATCGGCCATCTCCTTGTCGGTCCGCGCAAGATAGGTCACGCCGGTCTGCGTCAAGCCTATGTCCTCGCCGCACTCCTGGGCCAGTTGGCGCCAGAGACGCTGCGCTTCGATGACGATGGGCAGTTCGTCCGCGTCGCGGCCCTGCTGGCGGATCCAACCCCAATTGCGCGAGGACTGCTCCGCGGCGACACGTCCCTTCTCCAGCAAGGTCACCGGTATATTGCGCCGCGCCAGGAACAAGGCCGCGGTCACGCCGATGATGCCACCGCCGATAATGACCACATCCGACGTCTTCGGCAGCGGCGCCTGAAACTGGATCGGACTGGCTTCGGTGAAAGGGAAGATCGTCAAAGGATTGTCCTTTTTCACAGGCATGGCCGCGCGCCGATAGCTGGTTCGGGTGGCGCGAGGTCGCGCGCTTCTATGGGAAACTGACCAGGCGTGAAGTGCACCGACGAGCACTACACGACCGGCCTCGAAAGTTTGCGTGCCAGCTCAATGAAATTGTTGACCACCCGTCGAGGCCGCTTCTCGTCGCCGCAGCCAGCCCCTGGCCTCATCGACTATCGGGAATTAGGCTCGGGGATGCCGGACAGGGTCAGCCTCGGTGTGACCTGTCGCGACATTCCTGCTGAAGATCGCAAACGATGGCTTATCGCCCTAAGACTTCAGGCGAGCCCGAACCGCTCTACGGCACGCATGATGCCGCGCAATTCGGCGAGACCTTTCAGCCGGCCGATAAGCGAATAGCCGGGGTTGATCTTCTTCTTGCCGATGTCGTCGGCGAGCAGATGCCCATGATCCGGCCGCATCGGGATTTGCCAGTCGGCCCTGCCTTCCCCGCGACGGCGCTTCTCTTCCTGCATCAAAGCGAGGATGACATGCGCCATGTCGGTGCCACCCTCCAGATGCTCAGCCTCATAGAACGAGCCGTCTTCCTCGATGGTGATGTTGCGCAGATGAACGAAATGGATGCGGTCGGCGAATTCCTTGACCATGGCGACGATGTCGTTGTCGGCGCGCGTGCCGTAGGAGCCGGTGCAGAACGTCAAGCCATTGGCCGGGCTGTCGACCGTCGTGAGGATGAAGCGCGCATCCTCTGTCGTGGAAACGATGCGCGGCAGGCCATAGAGCGAGAACGGCGGATCGTCGGGATGGATGCACATGCGCACACCCTCCTCTTCGGCCGCCGGGATGATCTCGCGCAGGAACCAGGCCAGGTTGTCGCGCAGTTCCTTTGGCCCGATCGCATCGTATTCCGCCAGGGCCTCGCGGAAACTGTCCCTATTATAGCTGCGCTCCGTCGCCGGCAGGCCGGCGATCAGGTTGCGCTCGATCTGGTCGATCTGCTCCGGCGTCAGCACCTTCAGCCGCTTCTCGGCTTCGGCGATACGCGCCGGCGTGTAGCTCCGCGCGCCATTCTTGCGCTGCAGGACAAAGAGATCATAGGCGGCAAAGTCGATAGCGTCGAAACGCAAGGCATAGCCGGTCGTCGGCAGCCGGTAGGCCAGGTCGGTGCGCGTCCAGTCGACCACCGGCATGAAATTGTAGCAGATCGTCCGGATGCCGGCCCTGGCGAGCACGCGGATACTGTCGCGATAATAGCCGGCATAGCGCTCGCGCTCCGGCGTGCCTATCTTGAAGGAATTGTGGACCGGAATGCTCTCGACAACCGACCAGGTCAGCCCAGCCGCCTCGATGATGCGCTTGCGCTCAAGCACATCGGCCTCGGGCCAGGCCCTGCCGTCATAAATCTGGTGGAGCGCTGAAACCACGCCGGTGGCGCCGGCTTGTTTGACATGTTCAAGCGTCACCGGATCATCGGGACCGTACCAGCGCCAACACTGTTCCATTGCCACTTCCTTTTTGCGAGAGACCGGCAACCTATTGTTTGATCATGATGAGTGTCAAACTAAGAGCCGGTTTCGATAACGAATGAAGGAGCTTCCGCGATGAAGGATTTTGACGGCAAGGTGGCATTGGTGACAGGGACGACCGGTATCGGCCTGGCAACTGCCAAACGCCTTGCGGCGGGGGGTGCCGCGATCGTCGCCTGCGGCCTCGATCGGGAAGCCAATGCCGCCATGCAGGAGAGCCTCGCCAAGGCCGGAGCGAGCGTTCTGGTGCGGACGGTGGACGTCTCGGTTTCCGACCAGGTGCGCGAGGCGGTCGCGGCCGGCGTGGCGAAATTCGGCGGCATCGATGTCATCGTCAATTCGGCGGCGGTGCATCCCTATGGAACGGCGACGACGACCGACTGGGAAACCTGGAACCGGGCGATGACGGTCAATGTCGGCTCGATCTATCTGACCGCCCATTTCGGCATCCCGGAAATGATCAAGCGGGGCGGCGGCGCCATCGTCAACGTCGCTTCGGTGCAGGGCTTCGCCTGCCAGCAAAACGTCGCCGCCTATGCCACGACCAAGGGCGCCATCCATACACTGACACGTTCGCTGGCGCTCGACTATGCCGCATCGGGCATAAGGGTCAATTCGGTCAGCCCGGGCTCGATCCGCACACCGATCCTCGAAAAGGCCGCGCGTGGCGACGGCGGCAGCGACGCAGATGTCGAAGAGGCCTACAGGCGCTTCGGCGCGGCCCATCCGCTCGGCCGTATCGGCGAGCCGGAAGAGGTGGCGGAGTTCATAGCGTTCCTGTGTTCGTCGAAGGCCGGCTTCTGCACCGGCGCGGACTATAAGATCGACGGCGGCCTCACCGCCGGGATCGGCGTGAAGTAGCGCCATGAAGGCCGGACTTGGGCTCTATCGGGGGTGGTGGCATTAACGCATCTAGTTCGGAACAATCTTTTTTGGCCGAAGTTTTACCCCTTGAAGGGACGAACTCTCCGAAGGAGATTTCCTATGAAACATGTTCTCATTACCAGCATGCTTGCGATCGGGCTCGGCTGCGGGACGGCCATGGCCCAGTCGCAGCAGCCCGCCGACAGCCAATCAGGAGCGGACACAAATTGCGCTTCCGGCACGACCAACTGCCAGAAGGGCTCGAAGATGAAAGAGCAGGCACAGGGTACCAAGTCCCAGACTGATCAGCAGGCTCAGGGCAAGGCCAAGGTCAAGACCGACGAGCAGGCCCAGGGCAAGGCCGGCGCCACCACGGACCAGCAGGCACAGGGCAAGGCCAAGATCCAGACCGATCAGCAGGCCCAGGGCAAGGCCGGTACCAAGACGGACCAGCAGGCCCAGGATAAGACCAAGGTCCAGACCAATCAGCAGGCCCAGGGCAAGGCCGGCACCACGACCGACCAGCAGGCCCAGGACAAGACCAAGGTCCAGACCGATCAGCAAGCCCAGGGCAAGGCCGGCACTACGACGGACCAGCAGGCCCAGGGCAAAGCGTCCACGCAGGACAAGACTTCGACCGCTTCCATTAACAATGTGACGGTTGAACAGAAGACCCAGATCACTCAGGTAATCCGGGAAACCAAGGTCGAGCCGGTAGCCAGCGTCGACTTCGACGTCTCGGTCGGCGTCGAAGTTCCGCGGCACAAGATCAGGCTGCATCGTTTGCCGGCCCGCATCGTCAAGCTCGTCCCGGCGTACGAGAGCTACGAGTATTTCGTCCTCGCCGACGGCCGGATCGTCATCGTCGATCCGGATACGTACAAGATCGTGCTGATACTGACCTAGAGCAATTCCCGGAAAGTGCGTAGCGGTTTTCCCGGGAAAAGCACGTAGCGCTTTCCCTAGGGAATTGCGTAAAAACAAAGAGGTAGAGTACGAGATCATTCAACCCGCCCCGCCGTACGCGGGTCGGGTTGAGCGCTATGGGCGAGATGGTGCGGAAAGCTTCCTCGTGCAGGCCTCAGCGTATGCTCAGGGATTCCGAGGCCGCAATGTCCGCAAGGTAATCGAGTAGCGATGCTCGGCAAGCGGCGGGATGCTGTGCTCCCATTGCGACCGCGAAGGGCCCGTCATGAGATAGGCCGATCTCGGCTCGACCGTGATGGTCCGGCGGTCCCATCCAGACCCATTCTTGCGTCGAAGGCGAAAATCGCAGGGCGCCAGCAGCGAAACGCCCGCGACGTCTTCGAAATGAGGCTTGTCGCGGTGCCAGCCGATGCCGGCGCCGGGCCGGTATTCATTGATCAAGACCTGCGCGAAGGCTTCGGTGGGCCGGCACGCAAAGGCCGCGACCTGCTCGCGCAAGGGCAACAGAAAATCAGGTATAGGCGGTGCGTCGACGACCTCGCGCCGGTCATAATCGTAGCGAAGGCCAAAACCGACGACACGCCGGTTTGCCAGATAGCCGTGGAAGTCGAAGGGTCTGAAGGGCAGTCCTTCAAGATGCCGGACGAGGTCGATTTCCTCTTGCGGTGTGATCAGTCCGGGCTGGTAGGCGAAACCCTCCGGTAGATCATCCTGAACGGCACCGAAGAGATCATACTGGGCCACACGGCCGGCTGTTTTCGGTTTGAGCGGCGACATTGTGCCTAGATGGTGAAGGCCAGACCGCAAGGCAATACAGGGAACCGCGCTTGCTTGCTTCGGACACATCTCAACACCGGCGCAATGGAACGCTGGGACGGCGTGAAAGTTTAGGCAAGGGCGGTTCCGTCGGGGGCCGCCGGACATGTTCCAGCCTTGGAGTGCCGGATGCCGCGCGTTCAAACCGGGGCCTGCTTTTGCGGGGCGATTGCCGCCGCCATGGACGGTGAGCCCTTCTGGATATGCTACGATCACGATGACGATTGCCGACGGGCGATCGGCAGCCCGCTCACCATCTGGGTCGGATATCGGCCGAGCCAGTTCCGCCTTTTGAAGGGAACGCCAAAGGCTTTCTCCAGGACGCCGGGCGTTGTCCGCACTTTCTGTCCCGAATGCGGGAGCTCGATAGGCTATAGCGACGAAGGCCTGCCGGACGAGCTCTACCTGACAATCGGGTTCTTCGACAGACCCGAAGGGCTGCGGCCACAGGCCCATGCCTATTGGAACCTCAGACTGCCGTGGGTCGACTTTGCCGACAAGCTGCCGCGTATCGATCGATATTCGAGGAAGCGCGACAGGAAGTTCGGCAATCCCCGCGACAGGTAGCGAGGTCGGGTGGCGGAACGGAACCGCACCATGCCTGGCGGGTTTATGTGGCTGAGCCGTCAGGTGCCAGCATGCCGTCGACCGCGATCCGAAACACGCAATACGATCCCGCGACCAGGACGCTCTCCGTCTGGTTCGTGCCGAGCGGCAACCGCTATGACTATGAGGACGTCGCACCGGCAACCTACGCCGCGTTCATGAAGGCTTCCTCGAAAGGCCGCTTCTTCAATGAATTCATTCGAGACCGTTACAGATACCGTCGCGTGGCGTGATGCGGCGCCAGCGGCCCGTCATGCCTTGTTGTTCTGCTCGGCGGGCATCTGATCCGGCGCCGGCTCCCAACCAAAGACACTGCGGCCGCCAAGCAGATGCGACTGATCGAATTCTCCGGCGACAATTTCCTTAAGGCTGGGACCGGTGACGTATCGCTCGACCTGCCGCGACTGATCGTCGAGCCGCCTCAATGCACCGATTTCCTCTTCGCGACCAAGCCTGGCCTTTTGCACGGCGGACTTCAGCACGCCGATCGTCTCGTCATAGACCTTGAGCGGAACAGGGAACGGATGCCTGTCCTTGCCGCCATGCGCCAGCGAAAAACGGCCCGGATCCGAAAACCGGCAAGGCGCGCCATGCACCACTTCGGCAACGAGGGCCAGCGCCCGCACCGTGCGGGCGCCCACACCAGGAACAAGGAGAAGCTCGGCGAAATCGGCGGGACCTCGCTCGGCGGCCGCGGCCATGTTGCCGTGAAGGCGATGCATCACGACATCGCTTTCGCGGACATCATGGTGAGCCGGCATGACCAGATGCGGCAACAATGGCTGCGCCGGAGCCGGTGCGGTGCAGGGTTCCAGGGCGGCGAGTTCTCGAAGGATGCGGTCCGGCCCAAGATCCTGGAGCAGGTCAAGCTGTCCCTGGCGCGAGGCCTCGGCGCGCCGATCGGTCAAATTGACGATCTCGCCCTGGTTGGCGCCTTCGATGGCGGCATGCGGCTGGTCTACGAAACTCTTCAAACCTTCGGACAGCCAATGATAGCGCCGCGCCACCTTGCTGTCGCCGTTCATGCCTTGCTGCACCACCACCCAGTCGCCATCGTTGGTGACGATGAAGCCGTGCAAATAGAGGTCGAAACCATCCTGAACGGCGGCGCTGTCCACCTTGGCGACAAGCCGGCTGGCGGTTGCCAGGCGCGCACCGTCGAAGCCGATACGCTCGCCGATGGCGGCAAGTTCATGCGGAGTTTTGCGCGAATGCGCGCCACGGCCGCCGCAGACATGAATGCCGAGTTCGCCCGACAGCGGCGTGAGACCGCGTTTCAAGGCGCCGACGACGCTGGTCGTGATGCCGGAAGAATGCCAGTCCATGCCCATAACGGCGCCGAAGGACTGGAACCAGAACGGATGCGCAAGGCGTCGCAGCAATTCATTGCGGCCATAATGATGGATGATCGCCTCGCACATGACGGCGCCGAGACGCGTCATGCGATCGCCCAGCCATTTCGGCACACGCCCGCCGTGAAGGGGAAGATCAGCACTGCCCGATCGTTGCGCCACGTTTGCCTGCTCCTATGTCCGCGAATCTCAAACAAATAGGTATCCTGGACCGGGCAAGGAAGCACTGAATGCTCGCACCCGGATGGCCGATGAGCCAGACCCGGCTCGGTCCGGTCACGAGAGCAACGGCGCTCTGCTATCTCACCACGCGCTTCTCGAGCTTGCGGGCAAGAGTGCGCCGGTGCAGGCCAAGCCGGCGAGCCGTTTCGGAGATGTTGAAGCCGGTTTCGACCAGCGTTTCGTGGATGCGCTCCCATTCCAGGTTCTTGATCGAGGTGGGCCGGCTGGAAAGCGGTACGAAAACGTCGCCCTCGGCACGGCCGAAGGCGGCTTCGATGTCATCGGTGTTGGCGGGTTTCGCCAGGTAATGGCTCGCGCCGAGCTTGATTGCCTCGACAGCGGTGGCGATGCTGGCAAAGCCCGTCAGCACGACGATCCTGGTCGAAGCATCGCGGGCGCTGAGCAGCTTGACGCACTCCAGCCCGGAGCCGCCAGCCCCAAGCTTGAGATCGACGACGGCGTAAGCCGGAACAGCTGTTTCGAGGGCGCTGAGCAATGCATCCCGGTCGTGGCAGACGACCACGTCGTAGTCGCGCTTTTCGAAGGAGCGCTTCAGCGTTTTCGCGAAGGTCGCGTCGTCCTCGACGATAAACAGCGATCGATCAGGCCTCACGATCATCTCCATCGGTCAGCGCCGCCAGCGGCAGCGAAAGGATAACACAGGCGCCCTGCTCCATGTTGCGCGCCGAAAAATCGCCGCCCAGTTTCCGGACCACGTTCATGACGAGGAAAAGACCAAGACCCCCGCCTGGCCGTCCCTTGCTCGACATATAGGGTTGACCAAGCGCTGCCAGAATACCCTCGTCGAAGCCCGGCCCGCGATCGCGCACGGAAATCACCAGCTTGTCGCCCTGCCGCTCGGCAGTGACGCCAACCCAATCCTGCGATGCTTCCTGAGCATTGTCGAACAGGTTGAAGATGACCTGCTTCAGCGCCGTGTCGGACACGATCTGCTCGTCCGGGTCGAAATCGTTCTTGTATTCCAGCTTGGATGGCTGGCGACTGGTGCGCCATTCCTCGACCAGATTGTCGAGGAAACCGCGAATCGTCGTGCGTATCGTTCCCTCGCCCCTCGCCTGGCCGGAAGACATCAGGATCCCGGACACGATGCGCTTGCAGCGCTCGATCTGCGCCTGCATTTCGGCCACATCGGCCGCCAGTTCGCGGTTGCGCGCAACGGTGCGCATCTGGCGCCAGTCGGACAGGATGACGGATATCGTGGCAAGCGGCGTGCCGAGTTCGTGCGCGGCGCCCGAGGCCAGCAGGCCCATGCGCACAATGTGGTCCTCCTCGGCCGAGCGCTGGCGCAGATCGGCGAGATAGGCGTCGCGCTCGCGCAGATTGCGGTCGATGCGCGTCATGAAGATCACGATCAGTCCGGCCGCCAGCACGAAGCAGATGAACATGCCCCTGATATGCAGGGACAGGAGATCGCTGCCGCCATGATGCGGGATCGCGATCGGCTGGAAGAGGGAGATGAGGAAGACGAAGCAGGCCGAGGCAGCCGCCACGAGGATCCAGGTAAACCTTGGCGTCAGCAATGCGGCGCCGAGCGTGATCTGCAAGAGGTAGAGCGATACGAACGGATTGGACGCGCCGCCGCTCAGGTAAAGCTGCGTCGTCAGTGCCGCCATGTCGAAGATGAGCGCGACGAAGAGTTGGGTGTTGCTGATGGGCCTGATACCGCGCAGGACCAGCAGGCTGAAGATGTTGAGGCCCACCAGGAAAAGCACCACGCCGGCCATCTCCGCCAGCGGCAGTGGGATATCGAACCAGTATTCCGTCGCCAGAATGGTGAGCACCTGACCCGCCACCGCGAGCCAACGCAGCTGGATAAGCAGGAACAGGTTCTTCCTGTTTGTCGCATCGGTATGCGATACTGCCCCGTTCTTGCCGGCAAGGGATGCCGCCACCAGGGATTTGTCATGGCGATGCGCTTGCGTGGGGACGCTCATCTCGCGGGTCCTTGCCGCCGGCGGCGGCCGATCATCGGCCTGGCCAGGGCAATGGCGAGCATCGCAGCGAGCGTGAACCAGGTCAAAGCATAGACCAGGTGGCTGTTGCGGAAAGTCACGACGGTCAGCCCGCCGCGCGGCCAGCCCTCTATGCCGGATGCTTCCGCATCGACGAAATAGGGAGCGACACTGGTCGTCAGGCTGCGCGTGGTTGCGATGGCTGCGACGTCTCGCGAATACCAGCGATTGCCCGTGGCGTCGTTCTTGCGCAGAAAGCCGCCGCCGGGTTCGCTCATGCGCAACAGCCCGTCAATGACGACCGGCGCGGTTAGGCGGCCCCTCTCCCGCTCGAACTCAGCCTTGCGCTCCTGGGGAATGAAGCCGCGGTTGACCAGCACCACGAAGCCACGGTCGGTTCGCATCGGCGTCAGGACCCAATAACCGCCGCCAAGCTCCGTCACCGCCTGCACCAGTGTGTTGGCGTCGCCCAGATAACGTCCCGCCAATCGCACATGACCATACTCGAAACCGGCAGCGGTGATGCCGTTCCAGTTCTCCGGGCCAGGCGCATCGACAATCGGGGCATGAATGCGTTGGTCGACACGGGCAATCAGGTCGAGCTTCCAGATCCGCCTTTCCAGCTGCCATATGCCGAGCCCGACAAACACCAGCACGCCGAGAAGTCCGAGCAGCACAAGGCCAAGGCGCGACGCGGACGATCCGCCGGCGCCCTCTAGCGGGACGGGACGTCCGATCGCCTCGATGGTTGTCCTCCCAGGGCCCGCCGCCAGGCTCATGGCATCTCACGCATGTCGTGTAGCCCCGGCATCATGTTGGCGTTGAGATGGTACATCACCCAGAGCGAGCCGGTCAGCACGATGACGACCAGGATCAGTGTGAAGATCAGCGCCAGCATCGACCATCCGCCTTCCGAGCCGGCGTTCATATGCAGGAAGAAGATCATATGGACCACGATCTGCACGACCGCGAAGGCCATTATGACGATGGCCGTGGCCTGCTTGTTGTCGATGGCGCCGGTCATGACCAGCCAGAATGGAATGGCGGTCAGGATCGCCGACAGGACGAAGCCGGTCAGATAGCCCCGGAACGATCCGTGTGCTGCTCCACCATGGGCGTGGCCGTGGCCCTCGGCATGATCATGAGCGCTCATCGCAACATCCCCATCAGATAGACGAAAGTGAAGACGCCGATCCAGACGACGTCGAGGAAGTGCCAGAACATGCTGAGGCACATCAACCGGCGGCGGTTCGCCTCGATGAGGCCAAATCTCGCGACCTGAACCATCAGCGTCACCAGCCAGACGGTTCCGAAGGTGACATGCAGACCGTGGGTGCCGACCAGCGTGAAAAAGGACGACAGGAAGGCGCTGCGCTGCGGCGTGGCGCCTTCATGGATCATGTGCGCGAATTCGTAGAGCTCGATCGACAGGAACGCCAGGCCGAACAGGCCGGTCACCGCAAGCCAGGCTTGCGTCGCCGCGACACGGCCCTTGTCCATGGCCAGCATGGCGAAGCCATAGGTGATCGAGGACAAGAGCAGCATGGCGGTATTGACCGCCACCAAATCGAGGTCGAACAGGTCCTTGGGAGCCGGCCCGGCCGCGTAGTTGCCGCCAAGCACGCCATAGGCGGCGAACAGCATCGCGAAGATCAGGCAGTCGCTCATCAGATAGAGCCAGAAGCCGAGCATGGTGGAGCCGCCTTCGGCGTGCGCATGCTCTTCTTCCAGATGGAAGACCGGTTCGGTGCCGGCCGTGATTGCCGTCAATGTCATGCTCAAACCCTTAGCCTTGAGCGGCGAGGAGCGTCGTCCTCGCCTCCTCCGTCTGCGTGACTTCGGACGCCGGAATGTGGAAGTCGCGGTGATAGTTGAAGGTGTGGCCGATCGCGGTGGCGATGAGGCAGACGAAGCTCAGCGCCGCCAGCCACCAGATGTACCAGATCAGGCCGAAGCCGAGCGCGACACTGAAGGCGGCCAGGATGATGCCGGTGCCGGTATTGCTTGGCATGTGGATCGGCTTGAAGCCGGCAAGCGGCCTGATGTAGCCGGCCTGCTTCATGTCATACCAGGCATCGTTGTCGCGAATGACTGGCATGAAAGCGAAATTGTAGGCAGGCGGCGGCGAAGAGGTCGACCATTCGAGCGTGCGGCCGTCCCAGGGATCGCCGGTCGTATCGGCAAGCGCCTCGCGCCTGCGGATGGAGACGAATATCTGGATCAGGAAGGCGGCGATGCCGCAGGCGATCAGCACCGCGCCGAACGCGGCGATGACGAACCATATCTGCAGCGAGGGATCGTCGAACACCCGCATGCGGCGCGTCACGCCCATCAGGCCGAGGATGTAGAGCGGCATGAAGGCGAACCAGAAGCCGACCACCCAGCACCAGAACGAGACCTTGCCCCAGAACGGATCGAGCTTGAACCCGAAGGCCTTGGGCCACCAGTAGGCAATGCCGGCGAACAGGCCGAACAGCACGCCACCGATGATGACATTGTGGAAGTGGGCGATCAGGAACAGGCTGTTGTGCAGGACGAAATCCGCCGGCGGCACGGCAAGCAGCACGCCGGTCATGCCGCCGACGGTGAAGGTGAGCATGAAGGCCACCGTCCACATCATCGGCAGTTCGAAGCGGATACGGCCCCGGTACATTGTGAACAGCCAGTTGAAGATCTTCGCTCCGGTCGGGATCGAGATGATCATCGTCGTGATGCCGAAGAAGGAATTGACGCTAGCGCCGGAGCCCATTGTGAAGAAGTGGTGCAGCCACACGAGGTACGACAGGATGGTGATGACCACCGTGGCGTAGACCATCGAGGTGTAGCCGAACAGGCGTTTGCCGGAGAAGGTCGAGGTGACCTCGGAAAAGACGCCGAACAGCGGCAGGATGAGGATGTAGACTTCCGGATGACCCCATATCCAGATGAGGTTCACATACATCATCGGGTTGCCGCCGAAGTCGTTGGTGAAGAAGTTGGTGCCGACATAGCGGTCGAGCGCCAGCAGCGAGAGCACCGCCGTCAGTACCGGGAAGGAGGCGACGATCAGCACGTTGGTGCAGAGCGACGTCCAGGTGAAGACCGGCATGCGCATCATCGTCATGCCGGGCGCGCGCATCTTGATGATCGTGCAGATCAGGTTGATGCCTGACAGCGTCGTGCCGACGCCGGCCACCTGCAGCGCCCAGATATAGTAGTCGACGCCGACATCGGGACTGTAGCCGATGCCGGAGAGCGGCGGATAGGCAAGCCAGCCGGTGCGGGCGAATTCGCCGACGAACAGCGAGGCCATGACCAGAATGGCGCCGCCGACTGTCATCCAGAACGAGAAATTGTTGAGGAACGGAAAGGAGACGTCGCGCGCGCCGATCTGCAGCGGCACGACGAAGTTCATCAGTCCGGTGACGAAGGGCATCGCCACGAAGAAGATCATGATGACGCCGTGGGCGGTGAAGATCTGGTCGTAGTGATGTGAGTTCAGGTAGCCCTCGGAGCCATTGAAGGCGATGGCCTGCTGGAGGCGCATCATGATTGCGTCCGAGAAGCCGCGCAGCAGCATGATCAGGCCCAGCACCATGTACATGATGCCGATCTTCTTGTGGTCGACGCTGGTGAACCATTCGCGCCAGAGGTAGCCCCATAGCTTGAAATAGGTGATCACGCCGAGAAGCGCGATTCCGCCGAGCGCCACCGCGACGAAGGTGGCGACGACGATGGGTTCGTGCAGCGGCAGCGAGTCCCAGGTGAGGCGGCCGAAGATGAATTTGGTCAGCGTATCGGGCATCGGCGGTCTCTCACAATTCACGCCGCAGCAGGCCGACGGTCGGCGTATCCGCCTCGGCGCTACGGCTGTCTGTCCCTGGCCGGAGCAGTCCCGCCCCGCGAAGCGGGGACAGGTTCTTCGCCGGCCAATAGGTCGGCCAGGCATCGCGGGAGGCGCGCGAGACGGCAGCGGCCTCTTCCGCCGTGCAGATGCTTGCGACATAAGAGGGATCGTTTCCGAACACCGCGCCGCGCCGGGCGAGCTTGTCGTATTGCAGCGGCAAGGTGTTGCGCACCCCCCCAAGACCGAGACCACCCTTGGCGTCGATCGACATCATCTCGTTCATGCACATCTTGCCGCGCTCGACGCACAGATTGAGGATGGCGCCATAAAGGGCGGGATCGACGGACGCGTAGTGCCGGACCGGTTCGTTCTCGCTCGGCTTTTCGAGTTCGAGGTAACTGTCGCGGTTAAGCGCCGCCGACGCGGTCCTGGTCTGTGCCACCCACTGGTCGAAGGCCTGGTCGGGCAGGCCGTGGAAGGCGAAGCGCATGCCCGAAAAGCCGGCGCCGCTGTAGTTGGCGGAGAAACCGCTATAGGTGCCCTGCCGGTTGATGACGGCGTGCAGCTTCGTCTCCATGCCCGGCATGGCATAGATCTGGCCGGCAAGGGCTGGAATGTAGAAGGAATTCATCACCGCCGACGAGGTGATGCGGAAATCGATCGGCTGGTTGACCGGCGCCGCCAGCTCGTTGACGGCGGCGATGCCGTAATCCGGATAGATGAACAGCCATTTCCAGTCGAGCGCCACGACCTCGACCCTGAGCGGCTTGTGAAGCTGGGTAACGGGCTGGCCGGCTTCGATCCGGTCGATCCGGCGGTATGGGTCGAGCAGGTGGGCGCCGAGCCAGGTCAGCGCGCCAAGGCATATGATGATCAGCAGAGGGGCTGCCCAGATCACCAGTTCCAGTTTCGTCGAATGATCCCAGTCCGGCGCATAGGTCGCCGAGGCGTTGGATTGCCGGTAGCGCCAGGCGAAAAAGACAGTCAGCGCCATGACCGGCACGATTATGATCAGCATCAGCAGGGTCGAGACCACCAGCAGGTCGCGCTGCTGGGCCGCGACATCGCCCGCCGGCGCGAGCACGACCATATCGCAGCCGCTCAACAGCCCGGCCAGGAGAAGCAGAAGCAAGGCTCCAAATCGTTTCATCAGACGCTGCCCTCGATGGACCGCCGCAACGCGTTGGGATGTTGCAGTGCGGTATCGATCAAGGGCTACTGCCGGCGGCGGCGTGGTGACATTGGACAATTTGTCCAATGCCCAGCCGGGGTGGGTCTGGCACAGTGTGCAGCGCACAATGGGATTGCCGCAGTTGGGCCCCAAATATTTCATTCCACGCGGTGACAACGGACAAGATGGCTCATACTTCGACTGGCGAAACAGACAGCGGGCTGATCGGCTCGGACCACGGCCAGGTCAGCGCGGGCGATATCGCGGTCGGCGTGATCGTCGGCAGGACGTCGGAATTCTTCGACTTTTTCGTCTATGCGATCGCGTCCGTCATCGTGTTCCCCAAGCTGGTGTTTCCAACGCATGATCCGCTCGTCGGAACGCTGTACTCCTTCGCCATCTTCGCGCTGGCCTTCATCGCCCGTCCATTCGGTTCCGTTCTGTTCATGGCCATCGACCGCGCCTACGGTCGCGGTGCGAAACTGACGATCGCGCTGTTCCTGCTCGGCACCTCGACCGTCGCCATCGCGTTCCTTCCCGCCTATGGCGATATCGGCGTGCTTGCGATCTGGCTTCTGGCGCTGGCCCGCATCGGGCAGGGCGTGGCGCTTGGCGGGACGTGGGACGGCCTGCCCTCGCTGCTGGCGCTGAACGCGCCGCGGAACCGGCGCGGCTTCTACGCCATGATCCCGCAACTGGGCGCGCCGATCGGCCTCATCGTGGCCAGCGCCCTCTTCGCCTTCTTCGTGGCCAATCTGTCGGCCGACGACTTCCTTGCCTGGGGCTGGCGCTATCCCTTCTTCGTCGCCTTCGCCATCAATGTCGTGGCCCTGTTCGCCAGGCTGCGCATTGTGGTGACGCCCGAATTCTCGAAACTGTACGAGAGCGGCGACCTGCAGCCGACGCGCATAAGGGACACGATCAGGGCCGAAGGCCGCAACGTCGTCGTCGGCGCATTCGCGCCGCTGGCGAGCTTCGCCCTGTTCCACATGGTGACGGTGTTTCCGCTCTCCTGGGTATTCCTGTTCACCAATGAGGGACCGGCACGCTTCCTGGCGATCGAGGCGGTGAGCGCGCTGTTCGGCATCGCCGCCATCGTCGCGTCTGGCCCACTTGCCGATCGTGTCGGACGCCGTGCGCTGCTCGGCGGTTCGGCGATCGCCATCGGGACGTTCAGCGGCTTTGCCCCGCAGCTTCTGGATGGCGGTACCGTTGGCGAGATCCTGTTCATGGTGCTGGGCTTCATCCTGCTGGGGTTGAGCTTCGGGCAGTCGTCAGGCGTCGTCGCATCGAGCTTTTCGCGACACCACCGCTATACCGGCTCGGCGATAACCTCGGATTTCGCGTGGATGTTCGGCGCCGGCTTCGCGCCGCTCGCAGCTCTGCTGCTGGCCGGCAATTTCGGCCTCATCGCGGCGGGCGCCTACCTGCTCTCGGGCGCGGCCTGCACCTTGCTTGCCTTGTGGATTGATAGACGGCGTTCGGCCGCGGACCGTCCGGTCGATTGACACTATAAATGGCGAGAAGGGTCAGCGAGCATCGCCGGAGCCTCTGCCCTGTCGGTCAGCGGAACATCGAACCGCCATCGACGTCGAGCGCCGCGCCCTAGACGAAGCTCGCGGCGTCGGAGCACAGGAGCAGGATCGCGGCAGCCATAGGTAAGGCTCGCCGAATACCCGGCGCCGTCACGCTCCTCCATGTCGAGTTGGAAGGGGGCCAGACCTGCCTCGTCGTCCCCAATCAAGGATCGGCGCTCGAACCGGCGCCGAGGTCGGCCTGCGGGCCGAACCTCGCATTTCTTCGACCAGGAAGGGCGGTCTGATCTGCCGCGCCCCTGGCGTTCTATTCCGCCGCCAGTGCGGCGACTTCCCGCCGAAACGGCAAGGCGTCGCCGATGTCGGGTTCGTCCAGCTCGCGAGCGAAGCGATGGCCGGCATAGGTTGCCCAGGCGATGGGTCCCGGTGCTTCGGCATCGCCGATGACCTTGACCGAACGGATGCCGGCGTCGGCCCACTCGCTTTCCCGGGCCTTGAGGTTGCGCCAAACGGCGTCGTCCTGATCGCGCGACGTGACAAGTACGACGGCATCGGCCGTCAGATCCTGTTTCGCGCCGGTGTAGACGCAAGCCGTCACGACACCGCCCGAAGCGATACTCGTGACGGTCCTGTTGAGCACGATATCGACCCCGAGTTCAGCCAGGCGGCGGTGAATGGCCCCTTGCTCCAGCGTGTTGCGGGTCCAGTCCGAGACATAGGCCGATGGCGTCACCAAGGTCACCTTCGTTCCCCGACGCGCCATCAGCTCGGCGAGAACGCCGCCCATGTAATAGTGGTCGTCATCGAACAGCACGACGTTGCCATCTGGAACCTTGCCGGCCATCAGATCGTCGGGCGTAAGGACCGGCATCGCGGCGTCGATCGGCATCGGCACGACATGGGCACGCGCGACGCCATCACGGCGCCAGGTCGATCCGGTGGCGATGGCGATGTTCTGGAAGCCGAAGGACAGGATGTCATCCGCCGCAAGCCGGCTTTCGAAATAGATGTCGACATCAGGCATCTGGCCGAGCTGATACTGCCGATAGTCGCGCACCCTGCCCCAGGCCGACAGGCCTGGAAGTTTGCTTTCGCGCGCCACACGCCCGCCGAGTTCGGTGCCGGCTTCCGCGATGGCCACTTTATAGCCGCGCAGGCCAAGCGCACGGGCGGCCTCCAGTCCGGCAGGCCCGGCGCCGACGATCAGCACGCTGTCGCTGTCGCCCTTGGCCTGCATGCGCTCCGGATGCCAGCCCTTGCGCCATTCCTCCATGAAGGTCGGGTTCTGCGTGCAGCGCGAGATCGACATGGTCATGTCGCCGGTGATGCAGATGTTGCAGCCGATACATTCGCGGATGTCCTCGATGCGGCCCTCCTCGACCTTCCTCGGCAGGAAGGGATCGGCGATCGACGGACGGGCGCAGCCGATGAAGTCGAGCGTTCCCGACCTGATCATCCTGACCATCACGTCAGGCGAAGTGAAGCGGCCGACGCCGACGACCGGCTTCGAGGTGAGCTTCTTGGTGCCCGACACCAGGCTTTCCTGCGCCGCCTCGTCCTTGAAACGCGACGGGCCCGAGCAATCCTCCCAGGCGCCGTGCGCGAGATCCCACAGGTCGGGCAGTTCGGCATGCATCTCGATCATGTCGCGGACTTCCGAATTGGCGAAGCCGAGTTCGCCGATCATCTCGTCCAGCGACAGCCTGAGCGTCAGGCCGCACGTGTCGCCGATCGCGTCGCGCCCTTCTTCGATCAGCTCGCGCATCAGCCGCGAACGGTTTTCCAACGAGCCGCCATATTCGTCGACGCGCTGGTTGGTGGCGGTTGACAGGAAATGCTGGATGATGCCGAAGCCGTGCGCGCCATAGAGGCATACCAGGTCGAAACCCGCCTGCTTCGCACGTTTGAAGGCATTGCGGTGCCAGCGGCGCAAATCGCGAATATCCTGCTTGTCCATGGCGCGCGCCTGAACCGGATCGTTGGTGAAGGTGCGGATCGGCAACGCCGATGGGCCGCGCGGCACCTCCTTGCTGTAGAGGTTGGGACCGTTGATCCCGGAATAGGCGAGCTGGATGCCAGCCAACGCGCCGTGCTCGTGCATGGCCCGGGCCATCTTGGCCAAAGCCGGAATGTCGGCGTCATCCCATAGCCGCAGTTCGATGAAGGGCGTGATCTCGGAAGTGTGATGCATTTCCGTCTGCTCGGTGAAGATGACACCCCAGCCCCCTTCGGACTTGACGCGGCGCATCTCTGCCGCGGCGGACGGATCGCGATAGCCGCCGCCATTGCAGTGCGGAACCTGATAGAAGCGGTTTTTGGCCGTCACCGGGCCTATCTTCATCGGCTCGAACAGGATGTCGTAGCGTGGGTCGCGCATGGTGTTTCCTCCGGGCCGGCTCGGCACTCCCGGTGCTGCCGAAACTACTCATAAATTGGAGCCGGCGCGGGAAAACTACGGATTTCTTCTGTGCCGATTAGGACGCGCCTAATCGCGGCACTGGGGCGGATTAGTCTGTGTTGAACCGGGGCTGAGCGAAATGCGACTTCAGAGCATCGGCGGCATGATGCTAGACAGCCAGGACCCTACGGAGAGACAGAAAATGGACACTATCAGGATCTTCGAACGGCTGATCGCTTTCCCGACGGTGAGCCGCGACTCCAACCTCGACCTGATCGGCTATGCGGCCGACTTGCTCGAGGCGAGCGGCGTTGCCTGCCAGATCGTCCACAGCGAGGACGGGCACAAGGCCAACCTCTTTGCCACCATCGGCCCGGCCGGCAGGCCCGGTGTCATGCTGTCCGGCCACACCGATGTCGTCCCCATCGACGGCCAGAACTGGACGCTGCCGCCTTTCGAAATGACCGAGCGCGACGGCAAGCTTTACGGACGCGGCGCGGCGGACATGAAGGGTTTTGTGGCCTCCGCGCTCGCCGTCTGCATCAGGGCTTCCAAGATGGCGCTTCGCACGCCGTTGCATCTGGCGCTCTCCTATGACGAGGAGGTCGGCTGCCTGGGCGTGCGCGACCTGATCGAAATGCTGAGCGCAGCACCGCAACGGCCGCTGCTGTGCATCGTCGGCGAGCCGACCAACATGCAGGTGGCGACCGGGCACAAGGGCAAGCTTGCCGCTCGCGCCGTCTGCAGGGGACGCGAAGGCCATTCGGCGCTCGCCCCACTGGCGCTCAATGCCATCCACCTCGGCTGCGATTTCGTGCGTGCCTTGCGTGACGAACAGGAACGATTGGCCCGCGACGGCGCCCGCGACGGCGACTACGACATCCCCTACACGACGGTTCATGTCGGCAAGATCGATGCCGGCGTCGCGCTCAACATCGTGCCCAACCTCTGCCAGGTCGATTTCGAGATCCGCAACATTGCCGCCGACGATGCCGCCGGCATTCTGGACAGGCTGCGCGACGCCGCGGCACGCATAGCTGAGGACGCCGTTTCGATCGCGGCCGAGGCCGCAATCGAAATCGAGATCACCAACACTTATCCGGGCCTCGACACGCCGGCCGCATCGGAGGCGGTGGCCTTCGTCAAATCGTTGACCGGCGCCAATGACACGATGAAAGTCGCGTTCGGCACGGAAGGCGGATTGTTCAGCCGCAATCTCGGCACGCCTGCCGTGGTCTGCGGACCTGGCTCGATGGCGCAGGGACACAAGCCGGATGAATTTGTCAGCGTCGAACAGCTGCGGCGTTGCGACGGGATGCTGGACAGATTGCTCGAACGGCTCACGGACGGCTGGCCATCGTGATCCGCACGGCAGCCCTCACTTTACGATGCGTTCGGTTCCAAAGACGCCCTGCTCGACGACGAAGCGACGACAGTGGTCGATGAACGCCTGTACCGTCAGCGTGCGATGCTCTGCGTTCGGCAAGGCAATTCCTATCGTGAGCGGCCTGAGGTCCCCCAGCAGAGGCACGAAGACAAGCAATTTGCCGTCCGGCGACATGGTGTTGAGCGGCCGCATATTGGCGATGCCGTAGCCGAAGCCGTTAGCGACCATCGAGCGCATCACGGCGATGTCGCCGGTGCGCTCGACGATCTTGGGCCGCAGGCCCCTGGGCTGGAAAGCCGACAGGAAATATTCCCTGCTGTAGGGCAGATCAAGCAGCACCATCGGCTCATCGACCAGCTCCTCGGGCGTGATGCCTGCCCTCGCCGCCAGGCGATGCGCGGCCGGCAACATCACATAGGCCGGCAACTGCATCAGCGGCTCGAAGGTCATGTCCTGCGACAGTTCCAGATCGTAGGTCAGCGCGGCATCTATCTCGCCACGCTGCAGCATCTCGAACAGTTGCCCCTGGTTGCGCTCGAATTGCCGGACGCGCACATCGGGATAGGCATCCTCGAATTTCTTGCGCAGCGCCGGCAGCACGATCTGCGCGAAAGTGAGCAGGCAGCCGATCGCCAGCGGTCCGCGCACCTTTTCGGCGATATCGCCGGCAATGTCGTGCAGCGCGTCCGCGTCGTTGAGCAGGCGCGCGGCTTCCTTGAGGAACAGGCGCCCGCCTGCGGTCAGCGCCAGCGCATGCGAATGCTTGCGCACGAAAAGCTGGACGCCGAACTCGGCTTCGAGCTGAGCGATCGACGCCGAGATCGACGGCGGCGAGACATTCACCTGCTCGGCCGCCTTGGCGATCGAACCCGCTTCGCCAACGGCGACGAAATATTCAAGTTGTCTGAGCGTGAAGCGGAGCGGCATGGTGGCTATGTTGCCGGTTTGCAGCCGGTGATCAAGTCGCGGCCGCTTCTCTATACTTGATCCAGGTGGTCTTCAGCGCGGTGTATTTGTCGAGCGCATGCCGCGACAGGTCGCGTCCGAAGCCGGACTGCTTGAAACCGCCAAAGGGAGTCATCGGGCTCAGCGCATCGACCGTATTCACGGAAACCGTGCCCACGCGCAGTCTTTCCGCGAGGCGATGCGCCCGCGACAGGCTGTCGGTCCACAGCGATGCGGCCAAGCCGTAGGCGCTGTCGTTGGCGATGCGAAGCGCTTCGTCTTCGGTGTCGAAGGCGATCACCGACAGGACCGGACCGAATATGTCGTCGCAGGCAAGCGGGTCGTCGGGCGAGACGTCATCGAAGATCGTGGGCTGCACAAAACTGCCGCGCCCGTCGACGGCGACCCGGTCGCCACCAGTCACCAGCCGTGCCGACTTCTTGCCGCCATCGATGAAACGCATGACGGTCGCGGCGTGGCGCGCGTCCACCATCGCACCCATCCTGGATGCTGGGTCGAGCGGATCGCCGGGCTGGGTCGCCGCTGCCCGCCGCACCAGTTTCTCGACCAGCGCATCCTTGATGCCGCGCTCCACCAGAAGCCGGGAATTGGCCGAGCATACCTGCCCCTGGTTGAAGAAGATGCCGAAGGCGGCCATGTCGGCGGCCGCATCCAGATCGCCGCAATCGGCGAACACCAGATTAGGGCTCTTGCCACCGGTCTCCAGCCAGACCTGCTTCATGTTCGACTGGCCGGAATATTGCAGGAACATCTTGCCGACAGCGGTCGATCCGGTGAAGGCAAGGCAATCCACGTCCGTATGGCGGCCAAGTGCCTGGCCGGCCGTCTCGCCGAGGCCGGGCACCACATTCAAGACGCCCGCCGGCAAGCCCGCCTCCATGGCGAGCTCGGCCAGCCTGAGTGCCGAGAAAGGCGACTGCTCGGCGGGTTTCAGCACCACCGAATTGCCCGCAGCCAGCGCGGGCGCGCATTTCCAGGTCGCCATGTCGAGCGGAAAGTTCCATGGCACGACGGCACCCACGACCCCAAGCGGCTCCCGCCGTACCAAAGCGAGGTCACCCCGGCCCGTCGGCGCCACCTCGTCATAGATCTTGTCTATCGCTTCTGCATACCACTGGAAGATCGCCGCCGATCCCGGCACGTCGATGGTCGCGGCGTCCTTGACAAGCTTGCCCATATCCAGCGATTCCAGCAGCGCCAATTCCTGCAGGTGCTCGCGCAGCAATTCCGCCAGCCGCAGCAGCACTTGCTTGCGATGCTGGGGGCTCGCTCGCGACCAGACGCCGGCTTCGAAGCTGCGGCGCGCGGCAGCGACCGCAAGGTCGATGTCCTCTTCGCCGCAGGAGGCCACCTCGGCGAGCGTTGCTCCCGTGGCCGGATTGACGCTGGCGAAGGTTCGGCCGGAGCGCGCGGGCATTGCCTTGCCGTCGATGAAGGCCCTGTCGCGAAAACGGATAGCCGAGGCTTTGCCGATCCAATCCTTATGACTGAGTTCGCTCATGCCGGCTCCAGATTGTCGAACTACTCGTCACCGGGAACGCCGTAGCTTGGCGCACCGGACGGGTTGAGGGCGCGCGTGACATAAGCATCGAGCTGGGGCTTATAGATGTCCCACAGCGTTGCCAGCTGCTCGATCGGACACTCCTCGCTCCAGTCGCAACGCAGGTCGGCGACGGGCCATGAGACATTGCGCACCAGTTTCATGCCGGCGGAGCGGACAGGTCCCGCTTCGCCGCCGGCCTCGAGCGCCGCTCGCATGGTGGCGATCAGCCGGTCACCGATGTCGCCTTCGGAGGCGAGAAAGGCATCCATCATGGCTTGCGGAACCCTATCGCTGGCAAGCAGGTTGCCGCCGCAGGCGACGTCCTCGCCGCGCGCCTCGGCCCAGATGCCGAGCGCTTTCGGCCCCGAATGGATTGCGCTGCCGCCGGCCGCGTCGACCGCCAGAACCTGCCGGTATTCGCTGAAAGCGGCCGTACGCTTCAGGATCGCGACGGCCTCAGTGGCGGAGGCGCCCCGCGCCATCAGCTCCAGCGCTCGTGGCCCGAGCGCCGGGTCCGTGACGTTCTGGCTGGCAACAGCCCCGACGCCCGCCTGCGCATAGGCGCAGCGGGCCGCCACCGCCGGAGATGACGAGGATACCGCCACTCCGAACATGCCGGTGCGCCGGCACCGTGCGACGATGGAGAAGGTCATGGCGCTCAGTCCGGGCTGATGGTTGCGCCATCATTCCGGATGATGGCTGTGTCATCATCCGGAATTACGGCCGTGCCGTCGATCTCGACCAGCCATTCCGGCCGCGCCAGGGCCGACACGACGAGGCCGGTCGAAACCGGATGCACGCCTTTGATGTATTCGCCCATCGTCCGGTAGACGGCTTCGCGATGGCGCACATCAGTCAGATAGATCACCACCTTCACCAGATGCTCCATCGTCCCGCCGCATTCCTCGATGAGCTGCTTGATGTTCTGCATGACCTTGTGGGTCTGATCGACCGGATCGTGGCTCTCGATGGTGTTGGCGGTGTCGAGATCCTGCGGACACTGGCCGCGCAGATAGATCGTGCGGCCGCCCCGCGTGATGACCGCCTGGCACAGATCGTTGTCGAGCTTCTGCTCGGGATAGGTATCCTTGGTATTGAAGGTGCGAATTCGCGTATGCGCCATGTTGGTCTCCATCAGGTCGGGCTCGCAGCTGTCGTCGGCTTTGGTCAGGCGTCCACGGCCTCGCGCTTCGCGGCGGCATGGTAGGCCAGATATTTGCGCTGCGTCGAAATGCGGTCGGCCACGTGCTTGGCGTCGTGCCATACGCCCCAGATGAAGCTGGAACCTCTTCGCGACTGCCAGGGCAGCCCCAGGAAATAGATTCCTGGCTCGATCGAGACGCCGCGGTGGTGCCTGGGCCGGCCCTTCTCGTCAAAGGCGTTGACCTTCAGCCAGCTATAGTCGGCGGCAAAGCCCGTCGCCCAGATGATCGTCGCTATCCCGGCCTTGGCCAGGTGCAGTTCGCCGATCGGATTGGTCATGCATTCCGGATCCGGTTCGATCCGGCGGGCAGCGGGCTCTTCCGGAAGGTCCAGACCGTTGCGCGCGACATAGGCGTCGGCTTCATCCAGCAGTGACATCAGGCTGGCGTCGCCGCGAGCGATGTTTTTCGCAAGATCAGGCGCGAAGCTCATCAGCCCGTCCTGGTAGGTCCTAGTCATGCCGACCAAGGTAAGCCCCTGCGCCGCCAGCCGGCGGAAATCGATCGTTTCACCGCCGCGCGCGCCGCTCACCGCGATCGTGACATGTTCCGTGCCGGGTCCTGGGGTTTCGAGGTCCCATTTGCCGAGAACGCCCAGCCACCAACAGAAGTCGCGCCCGCGATAGGCCCGCGGCGGGCGGTCATGCGGGCCGACCGAAAGATAGACGCGCCTTCCCGCGCGCTGGAGCTCGTCCGCGATCTGCACGCCCGATGATCCCGCTCCGACCACCAGCACACCGCCCTTTGGCAATTTCGCCGGATTGCGGTACGCGCTGGAATGGATTTGCAGGATGCCAGCCTCCTCAGGGACAACAGGCGGAATGACGGGGATCTGGAACGGTCCGGTGGCGGCAACGACGCTGTTGGCGTCGATCACGCCATCGGACGTCTCGACGCGGAAGCCGGGCCGACCGACATTTCTTTGCACGAGTTTGACTTCCACGCCGCTGCGGATCGGCGCATCGATCTGCTTGGCGTAAGCGACAAAATAGTCGACGACCTCGTCCTTGGAGGGAAAGCCGTCGGGGGCCGTCCGCGGAAACTCCATGCCCGGGAAGCGATCGTGCCAGGCCGGGCCGTTGGCAACCAGGGAGTCCCATCGCTGCGTGCGCCAGCGCTCGGCGATGCGGCCACGTTCGAGGACGAGATGAGGCACTCCGCACTTGCTCAGGTGCTCGCTCATGGCCACCCCCGCCTGGCCGCCGCCAACGACAAGCGTGTCTATCGTCTCAACCGACATGCCCAGTCCTCTTCTGACCATTCGACAGCTCCCGCCGCACGGGATGAAACCGATTTCCGGCGGCTGGCGGATGCAGCCCCGGGTGATCCATTTCACCGTGTTCCAGACAGGCCGCGCGTCATCCGGTCATCTCGTTATTGGCGCTCACAAGTAGCAGCACGTGCCGGTGGGCGCCCATAACGAATCTCCGAAGTCACGCGTAACCATTTCCGAATTTCTCACGCCGATAGACGCATTTACAGTTTCAGCGGTCGGACCCGCAGCGCCGCACGATGTGGCGGGCGAAGCCGGGCATGTGTCGGCACGGAACTGGTTGCGGAACAGGATGCGCTACCGCAGCGGCCCGTTCCGCAATGCCTCGAGCGCCGGCCTCCTCGAGGGGTTGGCATGAAGACCGAGAGCTATGATTACATCGTCGTCGGCGCGGGGTCGGCGGGCTGCGTGGTGGCCAATCGGCTGAGCGCCGATCCATCGGTCAGGGTGTGCCTGATAGAGGCCGGCGGCAGTGATAACAGCCCGCGGGTAAGGGTGCCTGCAGGCATTCTGTCGCTCTATGGCAACCCGAATTACGACTATTGTTTCGTCGGCGTGCCACAGCCCCATCTCAACAACCGCAGCATTCCGGTCAACCGGGGCAAGACGCTGGGCGGATCGAGTTCGATCAACTCGATGGTCTATATTCGCGGCGCCGCGGAGGACTATGACGAATGGGCAGCGCTCGGCTGCGCCGGCTGGGCCTACAGCGACGTGCTGCCTGTGTTCAGGAAGCTGGAGCGCAACCTAATCGCCCAGGACCCGCGCTATCACGGCACGGACGGCGAGCTTATGGTCGACAATCCGCGTGATCCGAACGTGCTCTCCGGGATGTTCGTCAGGGCTGGCGAACGTGCCGGCCTGCCCGCCAACAAAGACTTCAATGCAGAGAGCCAGTTCGGCGTCGGGATCTACAACGTCACGCAGAATCGGGGCGAGCGCTTCAGCAGCTTCACCGCTTTCATGCGTCCGGTCCTCGATCGCAGGAACCTGACGCTGCTCAGCGCATGCGAGGTGATCGAACTTGTCATCGCCGAAGGGCGCGCGACTGGACTGCGCGTGCGCCATGATGGCCAGCAAAAAATATTCGCGGCCAGCCGCGAGATCGTACTCTGCGCCGGGGCCATCAACTCGCCCAAGATCCTGATGGCGTCCGGCATCGGCCCCGCGGACGAGCTGCGGCAAATCGGCATCACGCCGGTTCTCAACCTGCCGGGTGTCGGCAAGAACCTGCAGGACCATGTCGACGGCATGATCACCGTGCGCTCCAGGAGCACCAGGACGCTCGGCCTGTCGCTTGCCAACCTGCCCCGCATCATGGCAGCGCCCGTCCAGTATTTCGCGCGGCGAAAGGGGATGCTCACCACCAATTATGTTGAGGCCGGTGGCTTTGCGAGAACCAGGCATGCGAACGGCCTGCCCGACATTCAGTTCCACTTCGTGCCGGGCTATCGCAGCCATCGCGGCAGGCTCATCGAATATGGCCACGGCTACGCCATTCATACCTGCGTGCTCAGACCGAAAAGCGTGGGTGAGATCAGATTGTCACGGGACAGTTCTCGCCGCGATGTTCTCATCGACCACCGCTTCTTCGCCGATGAAGACGACGCCATGGTGCTTGTCGAAGGTATCAAGATCGCGCGCAAGATCCTCGCCGCATCCGAGTTCGATCCGGTGCGTGGCAAGGAAATGCTTCCGGGCAAGAATATCCGCAGCGACGACGAGATCCTCGCTTATCTGCGCGCCGAAGCGTTGACCGTCTACCACCCCGTCGGGACCTGCAAGATGGGGACGGACGCGATGGCGGTCGTCGATCCGGCGACGCTGAAAGTGCGAGGCGTGGCTGGGCTCCGGGTCGCGGATGCGTCAGTCATGCCGAAGCTGATCGGCGGCAACACGAATGCGCCAAGCATGATGATCGGACAGAAGGCCTCGGAGATGATCCTGGGCTCGGCGCATCACGGCGAAAGGTAGGAATCCGCCCCGCCTTTCGAATGGGTCCGCTCGACGTTTGGTAGCACGCTGTTTTCCCAAAAACCGCTGCAGACCCTCGGGTCGAGCCCGTGGGCATGCGTTTGGGCGACGTGCATCAATGATCCTCGTCGATCTCGTCGTGCAAAAGGCCAAGGATGCGCCGCTTGAGCGCGATGAACTCGGGTTCGAGGATCACGTCCATAGAGCGCGGCCTGGGGATGTCGACCTTGATCTCGGCCTTGATCTTGCCGGGCCTGGCCGTCATCACCAAGACGCGATCGCCCAGGACGAGCGCCTCGTCAATATCGTGGGTAACGAACAGCACCGTCTTTTGCTGCCGCTCCCAGACGCGCAAAAGCAGTTTCTGCATGGTGCCGCGCGTCTGGCTGTCGAGAGCGCCGAAGGGCTCGTCCATCAACAGAACGGCCGGATCGTTGGCAAGGGCGCGTGCGATCGCGACGCGTTGCTTCATGCCGCCGGAAAGCTGGGCGGGGTAGTGGTCGGCAAAGGGCGCGAGGCCGACTTCGTCTAGATACTGGTCGACGATCTGCTTGCGCCGCCCCGCCGGCAGGCCCTTGCGCTTGGGCCCATATTCGATGTTGGCACGCACCGTGAGCCAGGGAAACAAGGTGTAGCTCTGGAACACCATGCCTCTGTCGGGACCGGGTTCGATCACTTCGCGGCCATCGACCTTGATGCTGCCCGAAGTCGCGTCATTGAGGCCGGCCGCAAGGTAGAGCAGGCTGGATTTGCCGCATCCCGAAGGGCCGACGATCACACAGAATTCGTTCTTGGCCACCTTCAGCGACACATCGTCCAGTGCCAGCACGCCGTTGGCGTCGCCGTAACGCAATGTCACGTCCTCGATTGACATCGTCGTGCCGGTCGAGCGCGGATCGCCGGTCGTCGCGGCCGAGCCGGCCAGATCATTCGCCTTGATGGTCTCGCTCATTGCTACCCTTGATCCGACCGCGGTTTGCGAGGTTGCGTTCAACATCAGGATGCCCATGGCGCGACCCTCGCCCGGATAATGCGGAACGCCGTGTCGGTGACAAGGCCCAGAAGCCCAATCGCGGCGATCGCCATGAAAATCACATCGACCTGGAAGCCTCGCATCGCCTTCAGGCTGATATAACCGAGACCGCTGGACGCGGCGACGAGCTCGGCCACGACCAGATAGGTCCAGGCCCAGCCCATGGTGACGCGAAGCGTGTCGAGGATGGCTGGAAGCGCGGCCGGGAAAATGACGTGCCACACGGCTTCGCTGCGCTTGGTGCCCAGAGTGTAGGATGCGTTGACCAGGTCCCTGGACACACTGCGCGCACAGTCGGAAATCATCACCAGCTGCTGGAAAAAGGTGCCGAAGAATATGACCGCTATGCGCTGTTCGATCCCGATGCCGATCCAAAGGATGAACAGGGGCACGAAGGAGGTCACGGGCAGGTAGCGGATGAAATTGACCAACGGCTCCAGCGGCGCCTGCACCACCCGGTATGTCCCCATCCACAATCCCAGCGGCACCGAGATCAGCGAGGAGACGATGAAGCCCAGGATCACCACCTTGGCACTGGTCAAAGTGTGGTAAAAAAGGCTGCCGTCCAGAGACATGCGATAGGTCGTCTGCAGCACGGTTCCAGGCGTCGGCAGGAACATGTTCGGAACGACGCGGCCATAGGACAGCAGGGCCCAGCCGCCGATCACGACCACCCACATCGCCAGCGCGAGTGTTGTTGCCGTGCTGGCTGGAATGTTGGCGAATGGGGTCGTCAGGCGTGTCCACGCTGTCCGCCTTTGTGCCATGGGATGGCCTCCGTTGATGTTCTGAAGCGCGAAGTTCGGGCCTGCCGGGAAATCGGGGGCGGTCCAGGCGGACTGACCCCGGTTTCTCGAAGGCTCACTGTTCCCTGATGAAATCGGTGTCGAGGATGGTTTTCGCGTCGATCGTCATCTTGAGCTTGCCGGCCTTGCCCCAGATGTCCTGCGCGAAGTTCACCAGTTCGGACGCCTCGCTCTTCTGCGGCGTGCCGAAGAATTCCAGGTTACGATCGCGGTCATAATAGCGCACGCCCTTGGCGCCGGCCGCGAAATCCTCGGGCTTTTCGAGATAGCCGCCAATGCCCTTGGCCATGATCTCATAGGCTTTTTCCGGATTGGTCTTGATGTACTCGACCGCCTTGTAATAGCCCTTGACGAGGGCCTTTACGTCCTCGGGATGCTTTTCGATGAGATCGCATTTGAGGGCGATCACATCCACGATCAGGCCAGGGGTGGTCGTCGAATCGATCAGCACCTTTCCCTTGCCGCCCTTGCGGACTTCGGTGAGATGCGGCTCCCAGGTCACGGCGGCGGGAACCTGGCCGGCGATGAAGGCGGTCGCCGCGTCATCGGCGGTCATGTTGGTGATGGTGACGTCGTCCTCGGTCATGCCTTCTTTTTTCAAGAGCACATTGAACCAGAATTCGGAAACGGAGCCCTCGTTCAAGGCCACCTGCTGACCCTTCAGATCCTTGAGCGACTTGATGTCGGGCTGCGTGACGACACCATCACCGCCGTGGCTGTCGTCGAGCGCCAGGACGTATTTGAAACAGAGATCGTCCGAGCGGTACTTCATCAGCTCGTCGACCGTGGAGGCGGCGCCATCGAGATCACCACCGGCGACCGCCGCCATGTAAAGAGCTGATTCTTCTATGACCTTCAGGTCGACATCGACGCCGGCCTCCTTGAAGTAACCAAGGTCGCGGGCAAGAAACAGCGGCCCGTAGCCCACCCAGGTCGTCATGCCAAGACGGATGGCGCCGGCGTTGGCAGGAGCGGCGAGCCCCAGGCCCAGCAAGCCTGCGCCGACCGCGCTCATCAGGCAGTTTCGAAATGTCTTCATTGTTGTGGTTCCCCTATGGCTGTTGCCGGCATCGGCCTCATTCTAGCGGCGTATGCCGGCTCTTGTTTTGGCAGCCGCTCTTGTTTGGGCGTCGCCTCCCAAGCGAGCCTTGCGTGTTCTAAGGTCCGCAAGAGAGCATTCGGGCCGGATCGCAAAAAGAAGTCTTTTTCTGCCCATTGCTTCGTCGAAACCGAAGCGCGATCGATACCCAATCGGCTGCCTGGTTCTGGCCCCTCTTGCCGGTCTATTTCCGCCGGCTCCGTCAACGGAAGCGGCCTCGATGCCATGGCGCTCGGAACCGACGAGCGTCCCGTGCGGGAACTCGCTCCTGCAAAAGGACAGGAACCGACGCCGGCGGCCGGCGTTTTGCTGCCGCATGGACTTGCCGCACCGCGAAACCAGGGAGCGGTATTGGTGCCTGAAGGCTGCGGCTCGCGGGGGCAAGGCGGAGATGGATGCGATGAGTATTTTCTATCGGGCGGCCAAGATTGCGGAGCAGGCCCATGCATCGCAGCACGACAAGACAGGAGGCCCCTATATCGATCATTGCCGTCGGGTGGTCGACGCTGTCGAGACGATGGACCAGAAAGTCGTCGCCTATCTGCACGACGTTCTGGAAAAAGGCGAAGGCTGGAGCCGGACCAGGCTTGAAGAGGCGGGCTTTGGACCGACGATCGCCGCCGCGGTCGACGCCATGACGCGCAGAGACGGCGAGGACTATTTTGCATTCGTGCGGCGGGCTGCATCGAACCCATTGGCGCTGCCGGTAAAACGGGCTGATCTGACCGACAATATCTGGCAATCGCGGCAGATCGGAGCACCCACGGCCAAATACGAAGAGGCGTTGCGCATTCTTGATGACGAGTTCACCAGGTGACAGGCGCCCGGATGCTGACGGCAATTGAGCCATGGTGTGCGGCATGCGCCGATGCCGTAGCCCGCGATTTCGGGCAAGACGTGTGGATTACGCGAGCCAGCCGGTTCGGTTATTTTCGTACAAATGTTTTATCGTGACACGCCGGGCGGGTGGTTTTATGAATCTGGAGATCGATCCGCGTCCGGCATGCCTTCTGGCGCAATGCCTGATCGCCTTCGGGGCGCTTCGAGACCAAGGTGACGCCCATGCGGGAATTGCCGAAAGACATTGACGCCGATGTGGTGATCGAAATCAGCAGATTGCTGGACGACAGCGCGCTTTTCGTGCCTGTCCGGGTTCATGAACTCACAGCAAGGGTAAGGCAGAAAGTGAAGACGGGTTTGCCGGATCGTTCGATCGAAGAGCTGATCGTGGAAATGGCCTCCTTGCGTCGGTTGGCCATGGCCTTTGAGTTGCCCGGATCGGAGAATGTGGTGGAAATTCCACAGCGGCTCCTACGCTGACCGATCAAGGTCACGCGCTTCGTTCGGCAGTCAGGATAAGCGATGCCCGAACACCTGGGCGCCCGCGTCATTGCACACCTTTGATTTTGACCAAATCGCGATCCGGTATTTCGTCGCGAGCGACATCCATCAATAACGAACCTAGATGAGCAGCCTTGGGCTCAATTTGCGGTACTGCCCTCGTCAAAAAGCTGAATGCCCCGCACAGCAGCTTTCTTGGTGATCAAGCCTTTCAGATCGGCATCCGATCGCTCTGTGCCGGTCCGCTTCCGCAGGATCGCTATGGCGGCTTGCATCGACGGGAAAGGGCTGTCCTGCAACTCATCGAGAATGGCGTCCACCGACGTGGCGACATTGGTCGGTTCGGGATTTGTCGACATGGCCGTTCGTCCGTCCGACTCGCCGCCCATATCGGCGTGGCAGGTATTTAGAAGCGCTTGATTTGATGGCTTTTCACTGTACGATTTTTACCAAGTCGTGCCAAGATCATCACGCGCCTTGCCTGCGCATACGATCCGAAAACGGCTACCGAGGTGCGGCAGTCACGCGCCAGACGGTGTTTCCAACATCGTCCGCAATCAACAAAGCACCGGCCTTGTCGACAGCAACGCCTACGGGCCGCCCATGTGCCTTGTTGTCATTGTCAAGGAAACCGGTGACGACGTCCTGAGGCTTGCCGTCGGGATGACCTCCATTGAACGGTATGAAAACGACCTTGTAGCCGTTGAAGCGCTTTCGGTTCCAGCTGCCATGTTCGCCGACAAACGCGCCGTTGCGATAGGATTCGGGCAGATTGGTGCCGGTGTAAAATGCCAGGCCCAGGGGCGCGACATGAGAACTCAGTGCATAGTCCGGGGGGATCGCCTTGGCGACCAGGTCCGGCCGCCGCGGCATCACCCGCGGATCGACATGCTGACCATAGTAGCTGTATGGCCAGCCATAAAACGCGCCGTCCTTGACCGAAGTCATGTAGTCGGGAACCAGATTGGGACCGAGTTCGTCGCGCTCGTTGATAACGGCCCAAAGGGCTCCGCTCTGCGGCTCCCAGCTCAAACCGTTGGGATTGCGCAGCCCGCTTGCGAAAATGCGCGAACGGCCTGTCGCCCTGTCGACCTCCCAGATGGCGGCGCGGTCCTTCTCCGCCTGGATGCCGTTCTCCGTGATGTTGCTGTTGGAGCCGACCCCGACATAAAGCAGCGATCCGTCCGGGCTGGCGACGAGAGACTTGGTCCAGTGGTGATCGATCGGACCGCCGGGCAGCGGCGTAAGCACGGTGCCAGGGGCGGTGATCTTGGTATCGCCTGGCGTGTAGGGATAGCGCACGATGGCATCCGTGTTGGCCACATAGAGGTCGTTGCCGACCAGAGCCACGCCGAAGGGCGAATTGAGATGGTCGAGGAAGACGTTCTGGAGATCGGGCACACCATCGCCGTTCGTATCGCGCAGCAAGGTTATGCGGTTGCTTCCCTCGGTGCCGCCGCCTGACGTCGCCATGGACTCGATCCAGCCCATGATCAGGTCCTTCGGGCGTTTGATAGCGGCGCCGGGCGGCGCCACGGACTCGACCACCAGAACGTCACCGTTCGGCAAGGTGTAGAGCGAGCGAGGATGCTTCAATCCCTTGGCGAATGCCTGGATCTGCAAACCCTTCGCAACCGTTGGTTTCTCGTCCTGTTTCCAGCCAATGATCGAAGCGACATGCATCGGCGGAACAAGATATTGCGTCGGTTCAGGCAGTGTCGGGTTCGGCCCGACCTGGCCGCTTGGGTCTGGGTCGTCGTCGCTACAGGCCGGCAATGCCAGAAGCGATCCGCACAGCAGACCTAACCCCACGGCACGCCGGATGTGTCTGTCGGAAACGTGCATGGCGCTCATTCGACCACCTCCCCGGGAGCGCGGCCCGTGCTCCATCGCAGCAGCCACACGAGAAGCAAGACGATCACGGCCGCTGCGGAGAGGATGAGCCCCGTCGGCACAACCGACGTCCAGGCATCACGGCTGTGCACCAGCGCGTTGAAGAACGAAAGGACAAGAACTACCAGGCTGCCGAGCAGATAGACCCAGCGCACTGGGAACATTCGACCGGTGAAGAGATCAACAAGGGCCGCAATCACCGCAAGCGCTCCCATCACCAGACCGGCTAACAACAGCCATGCGGAAAAATCGGTCCACATCATCTCCGCGGTCCGCCAATAGGCGAGGTCGGTCAGCAGCGTGCCGATGAAACAGGCATTGGCGATCGCCATTGGCGCCCGATAGATCGGGCGCCTGGTGACCACCGGCATCGATCGGGAATTGACCATGGATTTCTCCGCCCTGCTCCAGATAGCATCTGGGGCTCCAAACAAACCTGGAGTTGAGATGTTCCGGGAACAGTTTGCGTTCAAGGACTTGTGATTGCCTGACCGGTGTCGGCTATGAGCAGCGCCGGCGAGGTGCCGGCATGCGAAGGGACTACGGCTAACGTCGGCAACGTGACGGGGTAACGGCGCTCGGCCAGCGGCGGGAAGTTATGTTCTATCCCGAGAGTGCGATCCGCCAGGCTTGCGTGGCACTCCATCGGCGCAAGACAAAGTTCAGCTTCGTACGTTTCTTACCAACAATTTGACCTTTGTTGTCGACCATCCCTTGATCACTAGATTGGCTAGGCGGCATCCCCATGCCGCAATGGCCGACGCGAGCTTAGGCAATGTGCCGTCAAACCGGCATTATCGCGTCGGCCATTCCCGCACTTCCGGCCCACAATCCGGCCTACCAACCCCGGCAATGGTGGCGGTCAGGTGGGCGGACGATCCTGCCTAGAAGGGTTCTTTGAACCGAGATCTCCGACCAGCCGACGGTATTGCAGTTCGGGAGCGCCGTAAGAGTCCCGTGCCAGCGTCATGAGACCTTTCCGATCGCGGATCGTGATTTCGCCGCGGCGGGCTCGGATGTAGCCATGGCTCTCGATTGTCTGAAGCCCCACGGTAACCCCGGGGCGCCTGACGCCCAGCATGACGGAAAGGAACTCGTGGGTTATCATAAGCCTGTCACCCACGGTCCGGTCGCTGCACATCAGAAGCCATCTCGCCAGCCGGACCTCAAGGCTGTGCCGCGCGTTGATCGACGCGGTGTAGCTCGTCTGGATGTGGAGATACTGGACGTAGCGCAACAGGAACGGCCGTAAGGTAGGGCTGTCTTCCAAGGCTTCGACGAATGGCCCAGCGCTCATCCGCAGCGCTTCGCTCGTCGACTGGACGTAACAATCGAAGCTTGCCAGCTCGTCGCCCATGATCAGCGCCGAACCGGTCATGCCCTCAAAGCCGATTATTCCCACTTCTGCTTCCGCCGTCGCCGAAGCCTTGGCCACAACCGATGCGATGCCACTCTCCAAGAAATAGACCGCCTCGATCTTTTGGCCTTCGTTCTCCAACGGTGAGCGCAACTCCAGGAAAACACTCTTGAGATGTGGCCGCAGCCGCTCGAAATCGTCCGCGCTCATCCGGCGCAACAACTCGCTCCTGGCCTGCAGAACCTTGTGATCCACGAGATGCTCTCCACTTGGGCAAGAGCACTAGGATCTCTCGGCCGGCCGCGCCCCTCGAACGACGGTGGCAAAACATAGACTGTCCCACCCGGCCAGCACTAGGCGGGCGGGCGTGTCGGTATGAAACCGACAGTAGCTGCTGTGGACAAATCGCAGGTTTCGTCGGCTATCGATCCTTCGCCAGAAGGCGAGCTTCCCTGAGGATCGAGGAGCGGTCGAACCCTATCAACGATACTATGTCACGTATCTGCTGTTCGGTAGCGCCCGATTCCCGGGCAAGTGTACGCACGGCTTCGGCCGCTAGACCGGGGCGCTCAGGGTCTTTCGCCATGACATCCTAGCCTCACCCTGGGCAGGAGTGCGATGGTCGCTCCCAAGCGTCAATGCCCATACTGTGCTGCTGACGACCCCCTTTTTGTACGCCTTCGGACTGAACTTGGCGAATCAATTCGAACCGAGCCCGTTCTGGCGGTTTAACCGTGCCTGGTTGTCTTCGCCCAGAAGCTCTTTGCAGATGACATTCGCCGATTTTCAATCGGCATCAGCTCGGTGTGCAGTTCTGCTCCGAGGTGACGCGAATTTCGGACTGCAATGTCAGCCGGTCTCGGCAATATTCAGCACGGCGTCGATCTCGGCCATCACTGCTGCCGGCAGTGGCCCTTTTTCCAGCGCACCGAGATTGTCCTCGACCTGCTCGGGCCGCGTGAAACCGGGAACCGGCAAGGCAATTGCCGACTTGGCGAGGATCCAGCCGAGCGCGCCCTGGGCAAGCGTGCGTCCGCCCGAGGTGAGCAAGTCGCGGATTGCCGCGAGCCTTGACAGATAGTGCGGGTTGGCGGCGCCATCCCTGAAAAACACCATCCATTCGGCATTCCCGCCGCGCACGTCATCGGCGGGCAGCTTCATGGCCGGCGTGTATTTGCCGGTGAGCAGCCCCATTGCCAGGGGCAGCCGGCTGAACGAGACGAGGTCCTCGCGCGCCGCAACGGCCATCAGCTCGTTTGCCGGGGTAAATACATTGAAGTCATTCTCCACAGCCACGAAACCCTCGCGCGGCGCGTAGGCGGCAAGCCGTTCGTGGTGATCGGTGCTCCAGCCGAAGCCGCCGATCTTGCCCTCCTGGTGCAGCAGGCCGAGCGTATCGAACACCTCGCCGGCGCGCTCGATCGGGTACTCGTTGATGTGCAGCAGCGCGACGTCGATACAATCGCGCTTCACCCGCTGCCGCGAATTGTCGATCGAAGTCCGGATCGCCGCGGCAGAGGCATCCTCGGGAGCGATCTTGCGCGTTTCGGGATCGCCGAAATAGCCGACCTTGGTGACGATGACCGCTTCGTCCTTGCCCTTCAACGCCCGCCCAAGGATCAGCTCGGCATTGCCGGCGCCGTAGGCGGCAGCCGTGTCGAACACCCGCGCGCCGATGTCATAGGCCATCGCCAACGCGGCTTGCGACCTGACGTCGTCGACCTCGCCATAGATGGTCGCCGTGTCATGCCAGCGCGCCGCGCCACCCGCCGCCCAGGTGCCGATGCCGATGCGCGGTACGCCATCCCAAAGCTTCATCATCTGCATGCCCGCCTCCATTGGCTCAACGACGCAGGCCGGCGTAGCGGGCACGCTCGCGGATTTCTTCGCGAGAAATGCCGGCATCCGCCAGCGTGCTGTCAGGGACATGCCGCAAGCTCGCAAGCGTCTGGCGATAGGCAAGCCAGCGGGCGAAGCGGTGTCGAAATTCATGCAACATGATCGTCTCCTTTGGCGCGCGGAATATCCCTCGCGCGTGGTTGATCGAAAGCGCAAAGCATCCGCGCCAAGCGCCTGCGCGATCGAAAGGGTTGCGCTGGCTTCTTGGCCAGCCGAGGCGCTTCTCACTGTTCCGCCAGGCAGGATTGTCCAACACTTCCAATGCCCACATACTTGCGTGCGACGCCCGCTTCGCGCTACAGCCACGGTCGCAAGGAGTTTTTCATTTCTGCAAAATGGATATCGGCTGGGACGATCTGAGGTTATTTCTAGACGTTGCGCGGCTTGGTGGCTTGAGCGCGGCGACGGCAACCACGCGCCTCAGCGCGGCCACCCTTGGACGACGCGTCACCGCGCTCGAAAAGCAGATCGGCGAACCGCTGTTCGTGCGTCAGCAGACCGGCTACCGGCTGACCCCGGTCGGTGAAGAACTGCTGCGGCGCGCCGAAGATGTCGAGGCAGCGATGCAGTCGCTGACCCGCTGGCGGGAGGGAAGCCTGCCTGACCGCATTGTCCGCGTCTCGGCCGGGCCATGGACCTCGGCCTTCGTTTGCGCCCATATCGGCGATATCTGGACGGTCGATGACGGCATAAGGGTGGAGTTCGTCACCACCACAGACAGGGTCGACATCGGACGCCGTGCCGCCGACATCGGCATCCGCAGCGAGCGCCCGACCGAACAGTGGTTGGCCGGCCGTCAGAGCGGCAAGGTCGCCCACGCCATTTATTCCGGACGCCAGCTGATCAACGGCATCGCCGCCGGCTTGTTTGTCGGCGTCACCGGCGAAGGAGCAAACATTGCTTCGGCGCGCTGGCTGCAAGCCCATCATGGCGACCGCATCGCCGTGCGCGGCAACAACAGCCATTCGGTACGCGAACTGGTGGCCGCCGGCGCCGGCCTTTCGATTTTTCCGTGCTTCGTGGGTGACAGCGATCCGCGGCTGGTTCGCGTCGCTCAGCCTATCGCCGAACTCGAAACCGACCAATGGATCGTTACCCATCACGAGGAACGTCACTCCCCGCCGGTACGAAAAGTCGCCGACCGGATTACCGCCTTGATGCGGGCGCACCAGCCGCTGTTTCGCGGCAAGACGCCGATCCGGTAAGGCCAGCACGATGCCTCGGCCGCAGGAAGCCGTCAGAGTCTTGCGCTTCGCGATGTCTTCCCAGGCGTCATTTGCAGCACAATAGACAGCACAAAATGCGCGATCGCGTGGGATTTCGACATACGCGGCCGGGTTAGACAGTAAATTCAACTAATTAACGGAAACCCGATGGTACCGTTGGCTGGGATCGAACCAGCGACCTCCGGATCCACAATCCGGCGCTCTAACCATCTGAGCTACAACGGCACGTCTTAACGTTGGTAGCGGGATCGAGGTGGAAGGTTCATTCTCCGCGATCCGCTCTGTCGTTCGGCGATGCGTCCTTACGGGCTTATGAATTCTAATTCAAGGCTTTTGCAAAGCAAAGGCCACTTCCCCACAGCGGTGCACCTTTCGCCGGGCAAAGAAAAAGGCCGGCGGGAGGAGGTGCCGGCCTTTTCCTGTTACGAGCCAGCGGGAGGAGGTGCTGGCTGGTCACCCCGGAGGTGAAGGGAGGAGGTTCCACCCGCCGGGTATTCGCTTGACCGTCACTATCTCACATCTATTTGTCCGACAAAATGCGACCTTTTGTTGCATCCGCGGACGATGCGCAATTATTAGGCGGCCTTGATTTCCTTGATCGCCTTCTCGAAGGCGGTCTTGATCGGCTTCGAGACATCCTCGGCCGCCTTGGAGGCAACAGCCTGGAAGTCCTTGGCCTGCTCGACGGTCAGCTCGACGCGCTTGCGCAGGAAGGCGGTCTGCAGCTCGACGACTTCCGACAGCGACTTGGCGCCGATCAGGGCTTCGAGATGCGAGAAGCCGGCCTCGGCGTTGGCGCGCAGCGCCGCGATGGTCTTGAGCGACAGATCGCTGGAAACAGTCTTGGCGGTTTCATAGCTCGACTCCAGGGCCTTCTGGGTCTCCTCGGCGCCGGTCTTGAGCTTGGCGTAGGCCTCTTTCGACTGCTCAACGCCCTTTTCGGCGAAAGCGCGCATCTGGTCGGTGGCCTTGGAAGCGTCGAAGCTCGGGAATTCAACGTTTTCGATGGTCTCGGCAGTCTTGGTCCTGGACATTTTCCATCCTTTCAGCGGCAGCGGCTTTGACAGAAAGCCGTCTCGTTCATGTATGATGGCAATATAAAGGCAATTTTTGTGCATTGCAATATCATTGTTGCAGTGCACAAAAAAATATTTTCGGCCGTTAACCAAACAGCCAAAATTCAGCCTTTGCACGTTCTGGCTTGTGGACCTTCTTGGCTGCGGCTTTTATTAACAAAGCGTTAACTGCAAATTCGCCGCTCCGTGAGGGTTCGCCAAGCGCATGCCGTCCGAATATTCCTTCCTTGACGTCGCCGTACTCGACGCGGTCCGCCAGCGGTTTGCCGCCGGCGACGCGATCGCGATCCTGTCGGTGGACCTCGAGCAGGTGATCTGGGCCAATGGGCCGGGCGCCGCCATGTTCGGTTATCCCGATATCGAAGCGATCATCGGCGCCTCGGCGCGGCTGCCGCTGATCGCGCGCCGTCAGATCATGGCGACCAGCAGTTTCCCGCAGATCGGCAGCGATCGCTCGATCACGGTGCGCCTGGCGACCGGCGTGACCAGCCGCGCCGTCGGCTTTCTTGCCAGTGCCGTGACGCTGCCCGATGGCGAGAATGCCATCATGCTGGCCGTGCCGGCGGCGCAGACCGGCTCGCGCAGTGCGGCCGAGATCGCCAGCCGGGCGATCAGTGGCTTGACCGAAGACGGCCATTTCATTGCCTTCATCGATGCCAAGGGCAATATCGAGTCCGCCTCGGAGGGATTTTCGGCGCTGGGCATCCAGCCCGCGACACTGGCGGCCCTGGTGGCCGACGTTGCGGCAGAGGGCGAGCGCATCGTCAAGCGCCTCGTTCCGGGCGGCAGGACCTCCTACCCGGCGGGCCTCGCCCGGCTGACGCCGGAGCGGCATCTATTGGTGGTGATCGACGAGGATCAACTGGAGGACAGCGCATCTGGCGCGGCGGCTTCGGCGGACGGCTTGCCCGCGGCAACGGAAAACCCTGCCAAGGAGATTGGCGGCACAATGGAGGCGGCGGAAACCGCCGCTGTAGAATCCGGGTCTCGGCAGGACAAGCAGCCGACAGCCGATGTTTCGCGGACAGAGGTGGTCGAACAGCCGACGGCGGCCAAAATGGAACAGGAGCCCGCCCCTTCCGAGCCCGTCGCTGGCGATATGCCGAAACGGGCAAAGCCGGAGATCGAGGAGCCGGCCGCGCCGGCACCGGTCGCCGCCGACAATGACCAACCGGCGGGCACGCCGGCACAGCACGATCATTGGTATTTCAATGCCGGAGAAGACGACGCGGAACCGAAAAGCGTGGCCGAGGCGGCCGGCACCGAGGCTTCGGCGGACAGCGTGAAGCAGGACGAGGTCGCCTCCCCGGCAGCTCCGACTACAGCTTCGGCCACCCGGACGATAGACCGCTCGGCGGCACCGATACGTTTTGTCTGGCGTACCGACGCCGAGGGCAAGTTCAGCGCGCTGTCACCGGAATTCGCCGATGTCGTCGGTCATCCGGCCGCCGACGTGATCGGCCGACGCTTCAGGGATGTCGCGGCGGCTTTCGGCCTTGATGCGTCCGGCGAGATCGCCGGCCTGCTGGAGCGGCGCGACACCTGGTCCGGCCGCTCGGTGCTGTGGCCCGTCGTCGGCACCGACCTGAAGGTCCCGGTCGACCTGGCGGCATTGCCCGTCTATGGCCGCAACCGCGCCTTCGAAGGCTTCCGCGGCTTCGGCGTCGCGCGAACCGGGGATGCGGTCGTCGATCCGGAAGCGATCGGCATGGCATTGGTGCCCAATGGCGAGATGCCGGCGGCACAGAAACCGGAGGCCGTGGAGACACTGCCTGAGGAGCCGAAGGCTGAAGAGCCAAAGGCATCGGATCCGTTCAAGGGCGAAGTGCCGGCTCTGACGATAGTACCCAAACCGGAGCGGCGCTTCGCCGACAAGGTCATCCGGCTGGCGGAACACCGGCAGCCGGCCAACGACAAGGGGCTGTCAACGCTGGAGCGCAGCGCGTTCCGCGAGATCGGCGAGCGTCTGAAGAAAGAAAGTTCCACGGCAGAGCCGCCGGCGGCCAAACCAGCCGAGCCGGCAAGGCAAGCGGAACCAGGTGCCGGAACAGGCTCTTTGCCGGAGCCGCACGACGCGACCAAACCCGCGACCGATACGAAACCGCCGGTGGACATCGCCACCCCGGATGTCGAGCCAACAAATTCGACCCAGGAACCAGTGACCGGCCCGGCGCATGAGATGGCAGCGCCCGATGCTGAAGACGAGCCGGGTGCGGGCGAACCTTCCCCGGGCGATGCCGAGGATCAGAGGGATCTGGCGCGGCTCGACGGTGCGCAGCCGGACCAGGTCGAACAACAGGCGCCGAGCTCCGAATCCCCGCCGCCGAGGGCTTCGGGCTCCCTGCTCGACTATGCCGATAAGGAGGACGAGCCTCCCCATGCCGCCGACGGCAGCGACGAGGCGTCAGCGCCCGAGGCACAGGAGATAATCGGGGATGGCGAGGCGGCAGCGCAGGCAGGACCTGCCAAGGCACCGCCGGCCGATGACGACAGCATGACGTCAGACGATTTTCGCGACGCCGAGGACGATGAGGACTGGGCCGGCGAGCAAGCGACTGCATCCGGCGAGGAAACGATTGCGACCACCGGCGGAACCGGCGGCAGGCATGAGGCGACCGAGACATTTGCCGAGCGGCCGCGCCTGCAGGTGCCGCCGCTCAAAACCGAAGGGTTCATGCCGTCGGCTTTTTCCGCCGGCACCGAAAACAAGACGCCGGATACATCGCTGCTCGGCAAGCTGCCGGTGCCGCTCATCATCCATTCGGGCGACCAGTTGCACTATGCAAACGAGGAATTCCTCGACCTGACCGGGTACGCGACACTGGAGGACCTGGAGGATGCGGGCGGCCTCGGCGCTCTGTTCGCCGACCCTTATGCCGATGACGACGCCTCCGATGGCAGCGACCGGGCGCTGCGGCTGAAGACGCGCGATGGACAGGAATTCCCTATCGACGCCATCCTGCGCTCCGTGCCCTGGCGCGACGGCAAGGCCCTGATGCTGGTCGTGCGCCGCTCCGGCGAGGATGATGCGCCTGTGGCCCTGCACGTGATCGGCGAGGAGCCAACGCAGCCCGACATTTCAGAGCTCAAGGCACGCATCGCCGAGATGCGCACCATCATTGACACCGCCACAGACGGGGTGGTGCTGATCGGCAGCGACGGCACCATCCGTTCGATCAGCCGCCCGGCCGAAGCGCTGTTCGGTTTCGACAGCGACGAGGTGACCGGCAAGCCGTTCGCCTCGCTGTTTGCGATCGAGAGCCAGCGCGCGGCGCGCGACTATCTCACCGGCCTGTTGGAGCCTGGCGTGGCGAGCGTCTTGAATGATGGCCGCGAGGTGATCGGCCGCGAAGCACAGGGGCGCTTCATCCCGCTGTTCATGACCATCGGCCGGCTGCCCAACGACAGCGGCTTCTGCGCCGTGGTGCGCGACATCACGCAATGGAAGCGAGCCGAGGAGGACCTCACCCAGGCGCGTGCGGTGGCCGAACGCGCTTCCTCGCAGAAGACCGATTTCCTCGCCCGCATCAGCCACGAGATTCGCACGCCGCTCAACGCCATCATCGGTTTTTCCGAACTGATGGTCGACGAGAAGTTCGGGCCGGTCGCCAATGACCGCTACCGCGACTATCTGCGCGACATCAACCGCTCGGGCAACCACGTGCTCGATCTGGTCAATGACCTCCTGGACATCTCGAAGATCGAGGCCGGCCAGCAGGAAATGGCTTATGAGGCGGTGTCGCTCAACGATACGCTGGCCGAAACCGTGGCGATGATGCAGCCGCAGGCCAACCGCGAACGGGTCATCATCCGCTCCAGCTTCGCCTCGCGGCTGCCGGAAGTGGTGGCCGACCTGCGCAGCGTGCGCCAGATCGCGCTCAACATCCTGTCCAACGCCGTCCGCTATACCCAGGCCGGCGGCCAGGTGATCGTCTCGACCGCCTACGAGACCTCGGGCGATGTCGTCATGCGGGTGCGTGACACCGGCATCGGCATGAGCCAGTCCGAGATCGAGCAGGCGCTGAAGCCATTCAAGCAAATCAACGCCCTGAAGCGCGGGCGCGGCGACGGCACCGGCCTTGGCCTGCCGCTGACCAAGGCGATGGTGGAAGCCAACCGTGCCCGCTTCACCATCAATTCGACGCCCGGCGAAGGCACGCTGGTGGAGGTTGCGTTCCCCTCGACCCGGGTGCTGGCGGAATAACAAGCCCAAAAGAAAAGGCGTCCAAAGGACGCCTTAAGAGATGAGATTGCTGTCACAACGGGGGCTTGAGCTGAATTCAGATCCTCGGGGGCTGAGGAACGGGATTTCTCCCTCAAGTTACATCCGACTATCGACGCCGGGCCTTAACAAGTCCTTACCGGGTCGCCAAAAAATTTACGAATGTGTACCACTCGTGAAATCTAGGTAAATTCGCGCGACATATTTCGTTAACCATGCCGGTCACTCGGCGAGTTGCGGCAGGTTCCTGAACAGTTCCAGCGCTTCCGGGTTGGCGAGCGCTTCCCTATTTTTGATGGCACGGCCGTGCACGACGTCGCGCACGGCGAGTTCGGTGATCTTGCCCGACTTGGTGCGGGGGATATCCGATACGGCGACGATTCTGGCCGGAACGTGGCGAGGGCTGGCGCCGCTGCGTATCTTGGCGCGGATGCGTTTTTCCAGGTCTTCGTCCAATTGGACACCCGCGGCCAGCCGCACGAACAGCACGACGCGCACGTCATTGTCGAAATCCTGGCCGATGCACAGCGCTTCCAGGATTTCCGGCATCTGTTCGACCTGATTGTAGATTTC
Source organism: Mesorhizobium sp. B2-5-4 (assembly GCF_006441095.1). Classification (NCBI taxonomy): domain Bacteria; kingdom Pseudomonadati; phylum Pseudomonadota; class Alphaproteobacteria; order Hyphomicrobiales; family Phyllobacteriaceae; genus Mesorhizobium; species Mesorhizobium sp. B2-5-4. Next base: position 213,173 of record NZ_VFUR01000009.1, read on the forward strand.
CGCCGTGCCGATGCGCACGCCACCTGGATTGAGCGTCGCGTCCGAGCGGCCGTGGATGACCATGCCACCATGATCGGTCCATTCGGCGAAATCGCCATGACACCAGACATTGTCGAAACGCTCGAAATAGGCCGCCTGGTATTTCTTGCCGTCGGGATCGTTCCAGAAGCCGATCGGCATGGACGGGAAAGCCCTGGTGCAAACCAGTTCTCCCTTCTCCTGCCTGACCGGCTTGCCGTCATCGTCCCAGACATCGACGGCGAGGCCGAGGCCCGGCCCCTGTATCTCCCCGGTCCAGACCGGCTCGATCGGCACGCCGAGGACGAAGCAGGAGACGATGTCCGTGCCTCCGGAAACCGAGGCCAGATGCACGTCCTTCTTGATGCCGTCATAGACGAAGCGGAAATCCTCGGGGGAAAGCGGCGACCCGGTGGAGGAGATGGCGCGCACCGTCGACAGATCATGGCTGCGGATCGGCTTGAGGCCGGCCTTGCGCACGGAATCGATGAACTTGGCCGACGTGCCGAAGAAGGTCATCTTCTCGGCATCGGCGAAATCGAACAGCACGTTGCCGTCGGGGTGGAAGGGAGAGCCGTCATAAAGCAGCAGCGTGGCGCCGGAGGCCAGACCCGATACCAGCCAGTTCCACATCATCCAGCCGCAGGTCGTGAAATAGAAGAAGCGGTCGCCGTCGCCGAGGCCGGCATGCAGCCGGTGTTCCTTGACATGCTGGATCAGCGTGCCGCCGGCCGAATGGACGATGCATTTGGGAATGCCGGTGGTGCCGGACGAAAACAGGATGTAGAGCGGATGCGAAAATGGCAGCCGCTCGAAGATGACGGGTTTGACGGCGAAGGGCGACAGCGCCTCCTCCATCGCCACCGCCTTGTCGATGGTATCAGCAACATCGGCGGAGGTGCCGAGATAGTCGACGAGCAGGACCTTGCGGACGCTGCCGAGCTTGGCCGCGACCGCCTTGACCTTGTCGGCGACCTCGATCGCCTTGCCATTGTACCAATAGCCGTCTGGCGCGATGAAGATGACAGGTTCGATCTGGCCGAACCGGTCGAGCACGCCCTGCTCGCCGAAATCGGGAGAACAGGATGACCACACCGCACCGATCGAGGCGGCGGCCAGCATGGCGGCGACGGCTTCGGGCATGTTGGGTATCATCGCAGCGATACGGTCACCCTTCTTCACCTTGAGCGACAGGAAGAGCTGCTGCAGGCGCGAGACCAGGCCGTGCAGTTCGTTCCACGACAGCCGCCTCTCGACCTTGTCCTCGCCGCGGAAGACGATTGCCTCGCCGGCACCGGTTTTTTTCAGAAGGTTCTCGGCGAAATTCAGCGACGCGTCGGAGAAGAAAGAAGCGCCGGGCATCTTCTCGCCATCGAGCAGCAGTCGTTCGCCCTTGTCGCCTTCAAGACCGCAGAAATCCCAGACAAGATCCCAGAAAGATTCCCGGTTCTCGACCGACCAGCGGTGAAGGTCGGCGTAGGATGAAAATGGACTGCCGGTATTCGCTGCCGCAACCTTCATGAAGACGGTCAAGGGCGAGGCATCGATCCGGTCTTGCGTCGGGGTCCAGAGCGGTACTTCGCCAGCCATGATCGATCCTCCCAAGGTCGTCATCGCTTATGCATATCGCAGCGCAGCAGAGCAAGATTTTGTTGGGCTGACGCGGTCAGGTGTGCGCAAATGCCATCGCCGGGCCATAAAGACTTGAAATGCGTCAGCCCTAAGTCGTAGTGACGACAGGGGTTACACCCGTCGGACGATCGTTTTTGTCGGAATGGAAGCATACGGGGCTATATGCCATCATCCTTGATCCGCCGCGGAGTATGGGCGATCGGCGCTGCCGCGATCGTCATCGCTCTGGTGGTCGCGGCCCTGCCGCTGATTGCCTCGACGCGGATCGTGCGTGACCGCATCGCCTGGGAATTGAGCGCCTGGAGCGGCTTTCGGGTTGCCATCGAGGGGTCGCCGCGCATCGAGGTCTGGCCGAAATTCCGCGCGATCCTGACCGATGTGACGCTGTCGAAGTGGACGGATGCCGATGCGCCGCCCGTCGTCGAAGCCGAACGGGTCGAGGTCGACCTCTCGGCCATGGCGGCGTTGCAGGGCGATGTGGTGTTTTCCACGGCACGGCTGGTGCGGCCGACGATCCGGGTGCAGCGCACGGCGGGCGGGCTATTCCTGCCCACGGCGCCGACCGGCGGGCGCATCGCGCGCTCCATCGACGCGGCCCGTGGCCTGGTCAACGCGGACCCCGCCAAGCCCGACCTGGACAAGCTGCCGGACGACACTTTCGGAACCGTGGAGTTCAGGGATGGCCGCATGGTGGCGTCCGTCAAAGGCAAGGATGTGGAGATCCTGAGCAGTCTTAGCGGCCAGGCTACTTGGGCGGCGATGAACAGCAATGCGACATTGTCCGCGACCGGGATCTGGCGCGGCGAAAGCGTGACCGTGGATGCCGCCTCGCCGAGACCCCTGGTGCTGTTTGCCGGGGGCATGGCACCCCTCACTTTGTCCTTCAAGGCAGCGCCCGCCACCTTCTCCTTCGACGGCACGGCCAACATGTCCGAAAAAGCCTATTTCGATGGCCAGGTGAAATTCGCGGCGCCCTCGCTGCGCCGCGTGCTGGAATGGTCGCAGGCCGGCATCGCGCCGAGCGCGGCGATCGGCTCGGTCAGCATTTCGAGCAAGGTCACGGCGTCGGCCGGCCGCGTCAAATTTGAAAACACGGCGCTGGCGCTGGACAACAACCCGGGCATGGGCGCGCTGGACCTGGCGCTTGGCGAGACGCAACCGGTGATCTCGGGCACACTTGCCTTCGACACGCTCGACCTCAGGTCGTTTCTGTCCGCCTTCACGTCGCTGGGACCGGCGAGCAGCGGCGAGCCGGGTCAGGTCGACACGAGTTTCGCCGATCGGGTCAATCTAGATCTCAGGCTGTCGGCGGCCCGTGCCACGGCGGGGAGTATCCAGCTTGCCGATGTCGCGGCCACCGCCCAGGTCAAGGACGGTCTTTCCGTCTTCGACATCTCCGACGCCTCGGCTTTTGGCGGCAACATCCAGACCAGCCTTCGTTTCGACCGTAAACCCGAGGGCACCCAGGTCGAAATCCGGCTGCTGGCCTCCGACGTCGATGGTGGCGCGTTCGGTACCGCGGCCGGGATGACCCGGCTGGTGCCGGTCGGCACCGGCACCGTTTCGGTCATCCTCAAGGGACCGGGAAGGACCTGGGATTCGATCTTTGAAAACGCCGACGGCTCGGTCTCGGCGACCTTCGGCCCTGGCGCGCTCAGCAAGTTCAACCTGCCGGCCTTTCTCAAGCATACCGAGCAAGGCGGCTTCTTCGCGCTCGACGATGTCTCGGACGGGACGCTGCCCATCGATGGCGCCGAAGTGAAGGCAACCATTTCAAGAGGCGTGGCGAGACTCGACAAGGCGGAGGCCAATTCGGCGAAATACAAGATCTGGCTTTCCGGCATCGCATCCTACGCAGGACGCGGACTGGCGCTGTCGGGCGGCGTCATCCAGCCGGATCAGCCAGCAACACAAAAGAACGGCCAGCAGGGGCCCAACCAGTCGTCGTTTTTCGTCGGCGGAACGTGGAGCACGCCGTTCATTTCACCCATCAGCCGTGGCGTTTCGGGCGAATAACGCCTTGCGCCCGAAGCGCCGCTCCTAACCGCGTTGCGCGGCCCGCTCATCAAGCTGCCGCTGCACCTCGCGCCGCTTGTTGGCGACCGAAGCGATGATCACGCCAACCGTGACGATCGCGATCAGGAGGGTGCAGGCGGCATTGATCTCCGGCGTCACGCCGAGGCGGACCTGGCTGTAGATCTTCATCGGCAGCGTGGTGGCGCCAGGGCCCGAAGCAAAGCTGGCGATGACCAGGTCGTCCAGTGACAGCGTGAAGGCCAGCATCCAGCCGGACACGATCGCCGGCAGAATGACTGGCAGCGTGATCTGGAAGAAGGTCTTCACAGGCGGTGCGCCAAGATCCATGGCGGCTTCTTCCAGCGAGCGATCGAAGCTGACAAGCCGCGACTGCACGACCACCGCGACAAAGCACATTGTGAAGGTGATATGCGCGAGGATCACGGTCGTCATGCCGCGATCCATGCCGATGGCGACAAACAGCAGGAGCAGCGACAGGCCGGTAATGACATCAGGCATGACCAATGGTGCGAAGATCATGCCGGAGAACAGGACCCTGCCCCGGAAGCGTGTGTAGCGGGTCAGCGCCAGGGCCCCCATGGTGCCGAGAACCGTGGCCACCGTCGCTGAAATCAGACCGACGCGGATGGTCACCCACGCGGCGTCCATCAGGCCCTGATTGTGGAACAGCGATACGTACCATTTGGTGGAAAAGCCGCCCCAGACTGTGACGAGCTTGGACTCGTTGAAGGAGAAGACGACGAGCAGCACGATCGGCAGATAGAGAAAGGCAAAACCGAGCGTGATCGACGTGATGTTGAAGCGGCTCCAGGTGGTGTTCATTTGCCCTGCTCCTGCGCGCGGGCCTGGGCATGCTGGAACAAGACGATCGGTACGATCAGCAGCAACAGCAGGATGACGGCAACGGCCGACGACACCGGCCAGTCACGATTGGCGAAGAACTCGTTCCACAGCGTCTTGCCGATCATCAGCGTCTGCGAGCCGCCGAGCAGGTCGGGGATGACGAATTCGCCGACGGCCGGGATGAACACCAGCAGGCAGCCGGCAATGACGCCGGGCAGCGACAGCGGAAAGGTGATCTTCCAGAAGGCAGCGGTCGGCGGACAGCCGAGATCCTTGGCCGCCTCGATCAGGGAGTAGTCCATCTTTTCCAGCGACGAATAAAGCGGTAGCACCATGAACGGCAGGTAGGAATAGACGATGCCGATGAAGATGGCCGTGTAGGTGTTGAGGATCACCAGCGGCTGATTGATGACGTGCAGCGACAAGAGCAACTGGTTGAGCAGGCCCTCGGGCTTCAGAATACCGATCCAGGCATAGACGCGGATCAGGAACGACGTCCAGAACGGCAGGATGACCAGCATCAGCAATGTCGGGCGGATCGTGGCCGGAGCGCGCGCCATGCCATAGGCGATGGGATAGCCAACCAGCAAGGTCAACCCCGTGGAGATGGCAGCGATGACGACGCTGGTGAGGTAGGCCTTGAAATAGAGTGCGTCCTGCGTCAGCCAGACATAATTGTCGAAGTTGAGGTCGCGAAAGCCGGCGAAGAAACCGGAAACGCCGTCCCTGAAATCGAGCACCGGCGTATAGGGCGGCATGGCGATAGCCGTCTGCGACAGCGAGATCTTGAAGACGATAACGAAGGGGACGAGAAAAAAGAACAGCAGCCAGAGATAGGGAACGATGATGACGAGCCGGCTGACGAAGCCGGCACCCAAACGCGTCAGGAACGGATTGGCGGCAGTCGATGGCGCAGCGGCATCGGCGACGGCGGTATTGGACATGCCCGCCCCTACCGTGCCAGCACGACGCCGGCGTCGGGCCGGAAGGACACCCAGGCACGGTCGTTCCAGGTCAGCGGATCCTCGGTCACACGAGCCGCGTTCATGGCGCTTGCCCGCACGATCTGCCCGTCATCCAGCCTGACGTGATAGACGGTCATGTCGCCGAGATAGGCGATGTCGTAAACCTCGCCCTCCAGTGCGTTGACGGCATCGGCCGGCTTCTTCGACGAAACCCTGATCTTTTCCGGCCTGATGGCGAAGATGATGTCGGCGCCTGTTGCGGCGGCGCCATTCTCGACGATGATCTGGGCTCCGGTCGCGCCGGTGATGCGTGTTGTCTTGTCGGTGCGCTCGGCAACCTTGCCCTCGAACATATTCACGTTGCCGACGAAATGAGCGACGAAGCGCGACGTCGGAGCCTCGTAAACCTCCGCCGGTGTCGCAACCTGCATCACCTCGCCCTTGTCCATGATGGCGATGCGATCGGCCATCGTCATCGCCTCTTCCTGGTCATGGGTGACGACGACGAAGGTGAGACCAAGCTCCTGCTGCAGATCCATCAGTTCGAACTGGGTTTCCTCGCGCAGTTTCTTGTCGAGCGCGCCGAGCGGCTCGTCGAGCAGCAGCACCTTCGGTCGCTTGGCGACCGAGCGGGCAAGCGCGACGCGCTGGCGCTGGCCGCCGGAGAGCTGGTGCGGCTTGCGCTTGGCGAACTGCTCGAGCTTGACCAGCTTCAGCATGTCGGCGACGCGCTTTTCGATATCGGGCTTCGGCATGCCTTCCTGCTTGAGGCCGAAGGCGATGTTGTTCTCGACCGTCATATGCGGGAACAGGGCATAGGACTGGAACATCATGTTGACCGGCCGGCGATAGGGCGGAATGCCGCGCAGATCCTGACCATCGAGCAGGATGCGACCGGCTGTCGGTTCCTCGAAGCCGGCAAGCATTCTGAGCAGCGTCGACTTTCCGCAACCCGAGGCGCCGAGCAACGCGAAGAATTCACGCTCGAAAATGGTCAGCGACAGATTGTTGACGGCGGTGAAGTCGCCGAACCTCTTGGTGACGCCGTCGAACTGAATATATGGCTTGGCCCTCGGGTCGTTCCATGGCGCGAAGTCCCTGCGGATGCTGCCAAGCGATTTCATATCCCCACTCCGTACTTTTTATTCCCCAAAAGAAATCGACCCCGGCAGTTGGCTGCCGGGGTCGCGTCGGATTGCCTACTGGCCGGTGACGATCTTGGTCCAGCTGCGCGTGATGATGCGCTGCGTCTTGGGATCGTAAGGCTGGACGGTATAGAGCTTCTGCAAGGTCGCGGCGTCCGGATAAACCGAGGGATCGTCGAGCAGCGCCTTGTCGACGAACTGCTGCGATGCCTTGTTGCCGTTGGCATAAAGGACATAGTTCGACGATTTCGCGATCACTTCCGGCGTCATCATGTAGTTGATGAATTCAAGCGCCTCGGCGACATGCGGCGCATCGGCGGGGATCGCCATCTGATCGAACCACATCTGGGCGCCTTCCTTCGGCACGGAATAGCCGATTTCCACGCCTTGCTTGGCCTCGACCGCGCGGTTGCGAGCCTGGAACACGTCACCCGACCAGCCGACCGCCAGGCAGATGTCGCCATTGGCAAGTGCGTTGATGTATTCGGACGAGTGGAACTTCCTGATATAGGGACGGACCTTGAGAAGAGCTTCCTCGGCCTTGGCGATATCGTCGGGCGAGGTGCTGTTGGGGTCCAGACCGAGATATTTCAGCGCCGCCGGCAGGATGTCGGATGGAGAATCCAGCACATAGACGCCGCAATCCTTCAATTTGGCCAGGCTGTCCGGATTGAAGAAAGCATCCCAGCTGTCGATCTTATCGGTGCCGAGCGCTGCCTGCACTTTCTTGGTGTTGTAGCCGATGCCGACCGTGCCCCACATGTAGTTGACCGAGTATTCGTTGCCGGGGTCGTATTTGGCGGTGCGCTCCGTAACCGTGTCCCACATGTTGGAGAGGTTCGGCAGCTTCGACTTGTCGAGCTTCTGGAACACACCGGCCTGGATCTGGCGGGCCAGGAAATTGCCGCTCGGCACAACGACGTCGTAGCCGCTGCCGCCGGCGAGCAGTTTGGTTTCGAGGATCTCGTTGGAATCGAACGTATCGTAAACGACCTTGATGCCGGTTTTCTTGGTGAAATCGTCGATGATCGAACTGTCGATATAATCCGACCAGTTGAAGACGTTGACGACGCGGTCCGCGGCGTGACCGGCGGGCGTCAAAAGCGCCAGAAATACCGAGGTTGCCGAAAGCCAGAGCGCTTTGCGGATCATGCTATTCTCCTTTGGTGAGTGTTCCATTGCCGGCGCGTCGCGACATGCCGCGCTGCCGGGCATTTTGCTTCAGACTATTGAGCTTTCCAGAGGCCGACAAGCGCCATCCGGCACGCCGCCTGCGGCAACCCGGTCGTTCGGGGCGGGAAGGAATTGCGGTGCCGTCAGAAGCTTTCGCCGCCGCGCGGAGAGAGATACAAGAATGTGGTCCGGTCTCGATCGAGCCGCCGGGGAGACTTGGCAAGATAAGCCTGTCTTGTTGTTGCCGTAGTCCCAGCCTGCCCGGGCGGCAGCGACATTGTCAATGGGCAAAGCTTCGGCGCCGGCATCAATTAGGCGAAGGCACTCCGGTGACCCCAGCCCGCTGCGGCCGTGCCTGGCGCTTGAATTCCAGCCCAATATGGACAAGCAGCGCCGTGACCACCACCGCGCCGCCGATCATGGTGCGCCCGGACGGCACCTCGGAATGGATGAGCCAGACCCATATTGGTCCCAGGATCGGCTCGAACGTGCCGAGCAGTGCCGCGATCGCCGCCGGGATTAGGCGCGCGCCGGTGGCGAAGAAAGCAAGGCCAAGGCCGAGATTGACCATGCCGAAGACGAAGAGAAAGCACATGTCACCGGCCGACACCATGAAGGTCGAGGCTTGCGAGGCAGCCAAGCCCGCCGCCAGGATCGTGCCGAGACAGGTCGCCGGCGTCATGCGCACGCTGGAGAAGCGCCGCGTGATGACGGTGGCGATCGAGAACATGAACGCGATCAGCAACGCAAGTCCATCGCCTATGGGCGAGACGGCACCATCCAGTGATTCCGACACCATGATGGCTACGCCGGCGATAACGGCGGCAATGGCCATCCAGGTCGCGACGGTTACTCTTTCGCGAAACAGTGCCCAGGCAAACAAGGCCGCCAGGAGCGGCACGCCGGCCTGCATCAAGAGGATGTTGGCGACGGTGGTATAGGCAAGCGCCACGACGAACGAGGTCGAGGCAATGGCGAAGCAGAATCCCACAGCAATGCCTGGCAAGCCCATGTCCCGGAATGACTTCACCATGCCGCGCCAGCCGTCACGCCAGACCATGAAGCAGAGCAGGAAGGCGGCGGCCCAAACGGAACGCCAGAAAATAACCGTCCAGCTGTCACCGGCGCTGATGAAGCGAGCGATGGTGCCGCCGAAACTCCACATCAGCGCCGACAGGAAGACCAGAAGCATGCCGACGCGTTCGTCGCGCGGCGAGACTGTCGAGGTAGCAAGGCCGGTCGATGCAACAAGGGTCGGAGATGATGCTGTGTCTGTCATGGGCGCGACTGTCGAGCTTTTGTGGACGGGACGATGCGCAAGGGACGACAAAAAACTACTCTGTTCACGTAACGCAAAGACTTAAGCCGCGGGTGATCCAGAGACCGGCGACGATTGTGGCACCTTTGCCGCAGCGTTACTGAAAATCGAACGCACTCAGGCCGGTCACCATCTCGTCGAGGCCGAGGGGTCGCGTCACCGGCGGCTCGGCGCGCGCCAGGCAGCCGACGCGCTCGCAAAGCCGGCAGGCCGGGCCGACAGGCGTCGCCGCGATGGTGCCTGCCCCCACCTTCGCGCCGACTGCCGCGCCAGGCAGCACCGCGCCATAGACGATGTCGTCGCGAAAGCCGATGTCGCAGCCGAGTAGCAGTGCCGTGCGGCGCGGGCGTTCGGAGAATGCGCCTTGCGGCCCCTCCAGCGTGCGGGCGATGCACAGGAACTCGGCGCCATCAGGCATTTCCACCGCCTCGACGAAGACCTGACCGGGCTGGGTGAAGGCGACATGCACGGGAAGCTTCGGACAGCCGCCGCCAAAGCGGCTTTGCGGAAAGCCCTGGCTGCCGGCCTTGCGAAAGCGGTTTCCTGCATTGTCGACCTCGAGCATGAAGAAGGGCACGCCAGAAGCACCTGGCCGCTGCAGCATGGTCAGCCGGTTTGCCGCCTGCTCGAAAGAGACGCCAAAGCGCGAGCGCAGGACTTCGATGTCGTAGCGTGAGCGAACGGCCGCCGCGTGAAAAGGCTGATAGGGCATCATCAGCGCGTGAGCGGCATAGCGGCCGAGTTCGAAGCGGGCAAGGCGGCGCGCCTCGTCCGTGGCCAGCCTCAGCGCCTGGATCTCGCCGGCGATCGCGACGGTCATGCGGATCAGGCAGGCCTCCATCGCGACTTCACGCAACTGGTCGAATGGTGACAGGCGCTCGGACAGGAACAGGCGCTGCGAGTGGCGGTCGTAGCGGCGGCGCCAGTTCGGCATGGTGGCGACCGGCAGAACCTTGACCACAATGCCATATTCGCGCTTCAGCCATGCCTTCAATGCGCCAAAGAGGTCGTCGCCGGGATCAAGCACCGACGTGAACGCCTCGGCCTCTTCCTCGAGCGAGGAAAAATGGTTCGGCCGCCGCTCGAAAACCTCGCGCACCTCGTCGATCGGCAGGCGGGCGCCGGAGAGCGCTGTCGTCCGACCCTCGCGCGCCAGAAGCTCGTTGATGTCGGACAGCCGCTCGGCCTGCTCGCGATAGGCGCGGAACAGTTTTATCACCCCGGCGGAGGCATTGGGTGCCGCCTCGGCAAGCTCGATCAGTTCCTGATCTCCCGGCAGTTCGCCAACCAGCAGCGGATCGGTGAACACCTCCTTCAGGGCAGCGACCGATCCCCTTGCCTCGCCCTGAAGGTCGTGCGGATCGACCTTGTAGACGGAGGCCAGCTTCAGGATCAACTGCACAGTCAGCGGCCGCTGGTTGCGCTCGATCAGGTTGAGATAGGACGGCGAGATGCCGAGCCCCTCGGCCATTGCCGTCTGGGTCAGGCCCTTGGCGTTGCGGATGCGGCGAATGCGCGGCCCGGCGAAAATCTTCTGATCAGCCATCGACTATCCTTGACAGGAATTTACACGACATCAGCCGCGATCCCAGCCTGCTTGTCTTTACAGGATTGACAAATTTACAGTGCCTTCCTGTCAAACACAACACAGATTTTCCCTTATGTCCGGCGAGGTTTCCTGATTTTTGTGGCTCATTTTGCGTCGCAATGTAAATTCAGTCACATAGAAGTGCCCCCGACAACTGGCGCGCGGACGTCGTGCAGAAACCCTTCGGAGCGAACCAATGACTGATTTTTACAACCTCGTCCCGTCGGCGCCTGAAGGCCGCTTCAACGGCATTGAACGTCCCTATTCGCCGGAGGATGTGAAGCGGCTGCGAGGTTCGGTGCAGATCAGGCAGAGCCTTGCCGAAATGGGTGCCAACCGGCTGTGGAAGCTCATCCACGAGGAGGACTTCGTCAACGCATTGGGCGCCATGTCCGGCAACCAGGCGATGCAGCAGGTGCGCGCCGGGCTGAAGGCGATCTATCTGTCGGGCTGGCAGGTTGCCGCCGACGCGAACACCGCCTCGGCGATGTATCCGGACCAGTCGCTCTATCCGGCCAATGCGGCGCCCGAACTGGTCAAGCGCATCAACCGCACGCTGCAGCGCGCCGACCAGATCGAGACCTCCGAAGGCAACGGGCTTTCGGTCGAGACCTGGTTCGCGCCGATCGTCGCCGACGCGGAAGCCGGCTTCGGCGGCCCGCTCAACGCCTTCGAGATCATGAAGGCGTTCATCGAGGCGGGTGCCGCCGGCGTCCACTATGAGGACCAGCTGGCGTCGGAGAAGAAGTGCGGCCATCTCGGCGGCAAGGTGCTGATCCCGACCGCGGCGCATATCCGCAACCTCAACGCCGCGCGACTCGCGGCCGACGTGATGGCCACGCCCACCCTGGTCGTGGCGCGCACCGACGCGGAAGCGGCAAAGCTGCTCACCTCCGATATCGATGAGCGCGACCAGCCCTTTGTCGACTATGATGCCGGCCGTACGGTGGAAGGCTTCTACCAGGTCAGGAACGGCATCGAGCCTTGTATCGCACGGGCCGTTGCCTATGCGCCCCACGCCGACCTGATCTGGTGCGAGACCTCGAAGCCCGACCTGGCGCAGGCCAAGAAATTCGCGGAGGGGGTGCGCAGGCACCATCCAGGCAAGCTGCTCGCCTATAATTGCTCGCCGTCGTTCAACTGGAAGAAGAACCTCGATGACGCGACGATCGCCAAGTTCCAGCGGGAACTGGGCGCCATGGGTTACAAGTTCCAGTTCATTACGCTGGCCGGCTTCCACCAGCTCAACTACGGCATGTTCGAACTCGCCCGCGGCTACAAGGCGCGGCAGATGTCGGCCTATTCCGAGTTGCAGGAAGCGGAATTCGCGGCGGAGGCCAATGGCTATACCGCGACCAAGCACCAGCGTGAGGTCGGCACCGGCTATTTCGATGCCGTCTCGATGGCGATCACCGGGGGCCGGTCATCGACCACCGCCATGCATGAGTCGACCGAGCACGCGCAGTTCAAGCCGGCGGCGGAGTGAGTTCGCCAAAAAAGACGACCAACAGAGGAAACGCCCGAGAGGGCAAGGACATGGGAGACGACCAATGGCATCGATAAGCCGCGTCAAGGAACGGGCAGAAGAGCAATCGACCACGATGAGCGTCGACCAGCAGGCGACGATCCGCATGCTGGCCAACGATCTGCACAGGCTCAACCAGTCGGTGATGAAGGCGGTGGAGGCGGGCGTCTCGGTGGAGCTCGTGCGCTCCGCAAGGCATCATGGCGGTGACGGCAATTGGGGTGACCTTTTGATCCCGGTCATCGTCACGCAACAGAGCCATGGCTGATCCGAAATCGTCTAGGCGGCCTTTCACCTGCGCAATGAATGCGCAGGTGAATTTTATTTTTACGCAACCAAGCCATGGACAGAGCAGTACAGTACTGTTGCTTTGAATCCACTGTTGTGGAGGACGCCTCCAGGTTCTTTTATTTCAACTTGACAAGGGTGCGATCTCACGCCAATTGTCGCCCAGATTTCAACTCTGCATTGAAATGGGGGCGAACTTCTTGGCCGACTTGGGTGCCCAGTGAACCGCGAGAGCGAGACCGCAAAACATGTGAATCTGGGGACCCGGGATTCAAGCACCAACACGATCCGCGATCTCTCGCGGGTGCTTGTTGTCGGGAAATCGCCGATCAACCGGGTCGTCGTATCGAAAATCGTCGAACGGTCCGGGCTCAGACCAATCTCGGAACCGCCTGATATCGCAGCGAAAACCTTGCGGACGCTGGTGCCGGGAGCGATCGTCCTCGATGGTGGCCCCGACAACAAGGACTGCGACAATCTGATGCCCGGCATCGAAATGTTGCGCCGGACTTCGGGCAAATCGCTTCCTCCCGTGATCCTGCTTTCAACCAAGAATGGCACGCCGGAGAGCCTTGGCCTGGCGAAAGTCGTCGACGTGGTGGTGGCAAAGCCGATCACGCCCGAACGGCTGCAACCGGTGATCGATCGCCTGATCAACCGCTGAGACAATTCCGGGACAGTGGTGCCGCGGTTTTCCGCCCGGATTTATTCAAAAAGCAAATAATCGCAGTCGCGATCAGCTTGGCTTCGCGATGCTTTCTATCAGTTCCGGCAATTGACCGAGATCCGATATCTGGCGGAAACGCGGCTCTGCGACTGGCGCCTCGACATGTTCGAGCACCCAGGTCAGTTCGTGCGGGACATGGACACCCCAGCCGCCGGCCTCGATGGCGGGCACCACGTCCGACTTCAGCGAATTGCCGACCATCATGCTCCTCGCCGGGCCGTCGCCATGGCGGTTGAAGAGGCGCGCATAGGTCGCGGCCGTCTTGTCGCTGACGATCTCGACGGCATCGAACAGATCGCCCAGCCCGGAGCCGGCCAGCTTGCGCTCCTGATCGAACAAATCGCCCTTGGTGATCAGCACCAAGCGGAAGGTGCCGGCGAGTTTCTCGACCGTCTCGCGCGCATAGGGCAAGGGCTCGATCGGATGGCCCAGCATCTCGCGACCGGCGTCGAGAATCTCCGATATGACCGAGGCCGGCACGCGCCCGTCGGTGACCTCGATCGCCGTTTCGATCATCGAGAGCGTAAATCCTTTAATGCCGAAACCATAGATCGCAAGGTTGCGCCTCTCGGCCTCCAGCAGTCGCGCCGAGATCTGCTTCTCCTCGCCATGATCGGCCAGCATGGCGGCAAAGCGCTTCTCCGTCATGCGGAAGAATTGTTCGTTTTGCCAAAGCGTGTCGTCGGCATCGAAGCCGATCGTGGTCAGTTCGCTGCTGGTTCGCATCACCGGCTTCTCGAATGCGGGAAGACACCAAACCTAAGCCGAGCGGCGGGCGGTTTTCAACCTGCAACGGAAAATGCCGGCGGTGGCTCCCTTCCCTTCCATCGCGCGGCACGGCTATACTCCGAAATCCGCAACTCAATCTGGTGAATGATGCCGCCTGCAAAAAAGGAAGTCCGTCCGTCGAGCCGCGGAGGACGGGCGCGCACGCCTGCCTTTGTGAAAAACCTGCGTGGTGTGAAGAACTGGAAGGAAGTCAGCGATTGGCTGGAATGGCGCGGCATCGAGGATATCGAATGCATCACACCCGATCAGGCTGGCGTGGCGCGCGGCAAGATGATGCCGTCGAAGAAATTCACCTCCAACACTTCGCTGGCGCTGCCTTCGGCCGTCTTCATGACGACGATTTCCGGTGGCTATCCAGAGGACGGCAACGGCTTCCACTACCCTGAAGACGACGGCGACCTCAAGCTAATGCCGGATTTGTCGACATTGACCGTGGTGCCTTGGGAAGAAGACCCGACGGCCGCCGTGATCTGCGACCTCGTCCACCAGGACGGCCGCTCGGTCGAGTTCACGCCGCGCAATGTGCTGAAGCGCGTCCTTGCAGCCTATGACAGGCTTGGGCTGAAGCCGGTCGTGGCGCCCGAGATCGAGTTCTACCTCGTGCGCAAGAATCCGGACCCGGACTATCCGTTGACCCCGCCCGTCGGCCGCTCGGGCCGCGCGATCGGCGGCGGCGCCGGCTATTCTATCGCCGGCGTCAACGAGTTCGACGAACTGATCGACGACATCTACCATTTCTCCGAAAGCCAGGGGCTGGAGATCGACACGCTCATCCACGAAGAGGGCGCCGGCCAGCTCGAGATCAATCTGCGCCATGGCGACCCGATCGAACTTGCCGACCAGGTGTTCATGTTCAAGCGCACCATCCGTGAGGCGGCACTCAAGCACGAGATCTACGCGACCTTCATGGCCAAGCCGATCCAGGGCCAACCGGGCTCCGCCATGCACATCCATCAGTCGATCGTCGACAAGAAGACGGGCAGGAACATCTTTTCGGCCGAGGATGGTTCCGAAACCGAGGATTTCTTCCATTTCATCGGCGGCATGCAGAAGCACGTGCCGAACGCGTTGGTGATGTTCGCGCCCTACGTCAACTCCTACCGGCGGCTGACGCAGGCGGCGTCGGCTCCCGTCAACAACAAATGGGGCTACGACAACCGCACCACGGCGTTCCGGGTGCCGCGCTCCGACCCTGCGGCGCGGCGCGTCGAGAACCGCATTCCGTCCTCCGACGCCAATCCCTACCTGGCGCTGGCAGCCTCGCTCGCCTGCGGGCTGATCGGCATCACCAGGAAGGTCAAGGCCGAGCCGCCCGTGCTGACAACCGCCAACGCGGACGAGATAGACCTGCCGCGCAGCCTGCTCGAAGCCGTGGACCTGTTCGAAGGCGACGAGGAACTCTGCGCGTTGCTGGGCAAGTCCTTCGCCGCCACCTATGCCGCGATCAAGCGCGCGGAATTCGAGACGTTCATGGAAGTGATCAGTCCGTGGGAGCGGGAATATCTGCTGCTCAACGTCTGAAGAGGCGAATAGCGAATAGAAACAATATCGGTTTTTTTCTTATTCGCTACTTCTCTTCTATTCCTTCCAAACTCCCTCGAGTCTTCGCCACATCATGCCTTATCAATCCCCAATCTCCCCTGGCCGATCCTGGTATGAGGACACGGCTGGGCAACGACCTGAATATCCGGCGCTCGACGGCGACCGGATCTGCGATGTCGTCATCATCGGCGGCGGGTTTACTGGCCTGTCTGCAGCGGTTTATCTGGCCAAGGCTGGAGCCGACGTGGTGCTGATCGAGGCGCATCGCTTCGGCGATGGCGCTTCGGGACGCAATGGCGGCCAGCTTGGCACCGGCCAGCGCGCCTGGGCCGAGGATCTGGAGGCCGAATATGGCCTTTCCCGCGCCAAGGCGCTGTTCGACCTTGCCGAAGAGGCCAAAGCCCACCTGCTTGACTTCGCGGCCATCCACCAGATCGATATCGACTACATGCCGGGCCAGCTTTCGGTTGCGCACAAGCCGCGCTATATCGACGACTACAAGGCCCATGCCGAGATCATGGCCGGCCGTTTCTCCTACCCGCATATCTCCTTCATGGATGCGAAGGAGACGGCGGAGCGGCTGGGCTCGAGCGCTTATTTCGGCGGCACGCGCGACACCGGCACCGGCCATATCCATCCGATGAAGCTGGTGATCGGCACCGCGCGGGTGGCGGCACAAGCCGGCGCGCACCTGTTCGAAGGAACGCCATCGACCGGCATCATATCCGCGGGGGGCAAGGTCAGGGTTTCCACGCCGAGAGGGACGATCTCGGCTCAGAAATGCCTGATCGCGGTCAATGCCTATGGCGGAACGCTCGAGCCGGTGAGTGCCGCGCACATCATGCCGATCGGATCCTTCATCGGCGCGACAATGCCGCTGGGGTCGGAATCGAAAGTGTTGCCGGGGGGCGAATCGGTCGATGATTCCCGTTTCGTCGTGCGCTATTTCCGCAAATCCAGGGATGGCCGGCTGTTGTTCGGCGGACGCGAGATCTATGGCGTCAACGATCCGAAGGATATCCACATCCATATTCGCCGGCAGATCGCGGAACTCTATCCGGCGCTGAGCGATGTCGAGATCACCCACGGCTGGGGCGGTTATGTTGGGATCACGGTGCCAAGAAAGCCGTTCGTGCGTGAAGTGATGCCGAATGTGATCTCGGCCGGCGGCTATTCGGGTCACGGCGTCATGCTGTCCAACTTCTTCGGCAAACTCTATGCCGAAACCGTCACCGGCAACCGCGACCGGCTGAAGCTGATCGAGGAATTGAAAATTCCGCCATTTCCTGGCGGTCGCCGGTTTCGGGCGCCGCTGCTTTTCCTCGCGCTCAACTGGTTTGCGCTGCGGGACAGGATCTAATGCGTCGTGCAAAAGTGATTTGCCTGGGAAGAACGACGCGCATCAAAACAAGATCTAAAAACGCGTTGTATAAGTCCGTTTCCACGCGACGTGCTTTAGGCAGGATTGGATGGTCCTTATCCCATGCGATCACGATCTCATGTAGTATTGTAATATCCATGTAACATTTGTTGCCCGGGCGACACATTGCGGAATTGCCGGC
Organism: Mesorhizobium sp. B2-5-4; assembly: GCF_006441095.1. NCBI lineage: Bacteria > Pseudomonadati > Pseudomonadota > Alphaproteobacteria > Hyphomicrobiales > Phyllobacteriaceae > Mesorhizobium > Mesorhizobium sp. B2-5-4. Next base: position 230,325 of record NZ_VFUR01000009.1, read on the forward strand.
GAAGGCGCAGAATCCTTGATAATGGCGTACTGATGCCACAATCGCGGGCGAAAGGTCCGCGTCTGGGCGATTGTTCGGGGATTGTTGCGGGCCTGTCCGCGTTTTGGGACCGATGCTGATCGAACGCATGATTTGCGATATCTGATCGAAAGAACACCGGCCCGCTTATGGAGGTGGCGAGAGTGAGAGAGCCCTTCAGTTTCGGTGCTCCGGAACGTCGGCGCTTTGCCATGCAGTTCGGCTATGACATGCGCCCGTCATTCTGGCAGGGAGTCCGTTCGAACTCGCACCTGGTCATTGCCGCGGTCGGTACCGCCGCTCTGCTTGGCGTTGCCGCGGTGGCACTCTGGCTGGCATTGCCGACCAGCGAGAGGCAAGCGGTCGCCAGCCCCGAGCAGAGCATTCCGAGCATTCCGGTGAAGACGACGAAAGTTTCCCCTTCGGGAACTACGGTGACAGCGGCTGCCGTGACACCACGGGTAGAGCGCAAGTCCAGCCAGGTCCCACCGACCATGGTAGCGGCGGCGGGCAACATACAAGCGCTTGCGGCCAACGATCCTCGCTGGACCGGGGCACAGCAGAAGGCTGCTGCCGCGGCAGCAGATCCCGATCAAACGGCTGCCCCCAGCCAGGTAGCCAAGCAGCCTGAGCCGACGCCTGGCAAAACAGCGGCAGCATTCGCCCAATCGTCTACTGATACCGATGCCACCGACGAGCTTGCCAAAGTTGCCGCGCCGAGCCCACCTGCGAACAGCAGCAATCCCGATGGCGCGCAGACCGCCGCCATTCCGGAGACGCAGCCGCAAGTGGCGGACCAAAAACCCGCAAATGCACAAGACGAGGACAACGCAGCCAAAGCGAAGCCGCGCAAGGTGGCGGCAGCGGGCAGCGGCCGCATTCTCAGGACTGTGACCATGCGCAGTGCCCCAAAGAAGGGCGCAACCCCCGTCGGCTCGGTTCCTGCCCGGACTTCAGTGCAACTGATAGGCTGCAAGAAGTGGTGCGAGATCGTCTACAACGGCAAGCACGGCTGGGTGTACAAGAGCTACGTCAAGCCCGGCGCGTAATATCCGAACATCGCCGCATTCAGATGCAGCGGCCGCCATCGACCTCCAGCGCCACGCCGGTGATGAATGCGGCCTCGTCCGAAGCCAGCCATAGCGCCGCATTGGCGATATCGAGCGGGGTCGACAGCCGCCCGAGCGGGACCGAGGCGCGGAATGTCTCGCGGATCTCGGGCGTGTCGGCGCCCATGAATTTCTCCAGCATGCCGGTCTCGCCGGCGACCGGGCAGAGGCAGTTGACGCGGATGTTCCTGGGCGCGAGTTCCACCGCCATCGACTTGGTGGCGGTGATCGCCCAGCCCTTCGAGGCATTGTACCAGGTGAGGCCGGGCCGAGGCCGCAGGCCAGCGGTGGACGCCGTGGTCAGGATGACGCCGCCGCCCTGCCGCTCCATGATCGGCACGACGGCAAGCGCAGCGTGATAGATCGCCTTCATGTTGACTGATGTGATCAGGTCGAAGGTTTCCTCGTCGACCTTGAGCATGTCGCCATTACGATGGGTGAACCCGGCATTGTTGACCATGATGTCGATGCGGCCGAAGGCGCTTTTGGCCGCATAGACCATCTCGTCGAACTCGGAGCGCAGCGAAACATCGGTCTGCGTCCAGATCGCCGCGTCGCCGATCTCGCCTGCGACGCGTTCCGCCCCCTTGGCGTTGAGATCGGCGACAACGACCCTGGCGCCCTCTTGCGCGAAGCGCTTGGCCATGCCTTCGCCGAAGCCTGATGCCGCACCGGTGATAATGGCGACCTTGTTTTCCAGACGCATGCGTTTACCGCTCCTTGGGTTCATCGCGCAGCTGCACGAGAGGGCTGACAGTCCGGCCGGTGCCGCGACGGATACAGCGCCGATTTCTCCTTACAGCATGTCGCGCCGAATAGGATTCGCCGACCTGCTGTAAGCTTCTGATTTTATGCGTGTCGTTATCCCGCAACCGAGGACACTTCCGGGCGACACGCATTAGCTTTCGTCACATTCACGTTCTATGCTGCAACTGCGAAAGCTTCTGGAGTCTTCGTTCACCGACAAGCCTCCAGGTAGCGCCAGTGTCAAGCGCACAGGTGGACCCAATCAATATCCAGCGATTGGTCCTCGATGTGACAGCATGGCACTGGAAAATTTAAATCGATTAGAATATATCAGCTGCGTACTCGCGACCGGCGTCAAAGCGGACAGACCATGACCAGCCAGATCATCCCCGTCGACCCTTTCGACTTCATCATCTTCGGCGGCACCGGCGACTTGTCGGAGCGCAAGCTGCTGCCGTCGCTCTACTATCGCCAGCGCGACCATCAATTCTCCGAGCCGACGCGCATCATCGGCACGTCGCGCTCGAAAATGAGCGACGAGGAGTTCCAGGCCTTCGCCAGGCAGGCGATTTCGGACCATGTCAAACCGGCCGACATCGATGCCAAGGAGTTGAAGACCTTCCTGGCGCGGCTTTCCTACGTCCCAGCCGATGCGACGAGCGGCGCCGGCTTCGACAAGTTGAAGAAGGCAATTGGCGAAAGCGACCACATCCGCGCCTTCTACCTGGCCGTGGCGCCGGCGCTGTTCGGCGATATCTCGCACAAGCTCAAAGAGCACAATCTGATCACGCCGAATTCGCGCATCGTGCTGGAGAAGCCGATCGGCCGCGACCTCGCCTCGGCGCAGGCGCTCAACGACCTAGTCGGCGACGACTTCCACGAGAGCCAGATTTTCCGCATCGACCATTATCTCGGCAAGGAGACGGTGCAGAACCTGATGGCGCTGCGCTTTGCCAATGCGCTCTACGAGCCGCTGTGGAACTCCGCCCATATTGACCACGTGCAGATCACCGTCGCCGAGACCGTCGGCCTGGAAGATCGCGTCACCTATTACGACAAGGCCGGCGCGCTGCGCGACATGGTGCAGAACCACATGCTGCAGCTGCTTTGCCTGGTCGCCATGGAAGCGCCTTCGTCGATGGACGCCGACGCCGTGCGCGACGAGAAGCTGAAGGTGCTGCGGGCGCTGAAGCGCATCAACGGCAACGAAGCGCCGAAGCACACCGTGCGTGGCCAGTATCGCGCCGGCGCGTCGGCCGGCGGCCCGGTGAAAGGTTATGTCGAGGAACTCGGCAAGGACAGCAACACCGAGACCTTCGTTGCCATCAAGGCCGAGATTGGTACCTGGCGCTGGGCAGGTGTTCCGTTTTATCTCAGGACTGGAAAGCGGCTGGCGACCCGGGTTTCGGAAATCGTCATCGAGTTCAAGCCGATCCCGCATTCGATCTTCGGCGACAGCGGCGCGGGGCCGATCTTCGCCAACCAGTTGGTCATCCGGCTGCAGCCGGACGAAGGCGTCAAGCAGTTCATCATGATCAAGGATCCAGGCCCGGGCGGCATGCGGCTGCGCCAGATCTCGCTCGACATGAGTTTCGCGCAGTCTTTCGACGGCCGCGCGCCCGACGCCTATGAACGGCTGATCATGGATGTCATCCGTGGCAACCAGACCCTGTTCATGCGTCGCGACGAGGTGGAAGCCGCCTGGAAGTGGATCGACCCGATCCAGAATGCCTGGGAAGGCGCCAAGCAGGAAGCACAGGGCTATACGGCAGGCACATGGGGGCCGTCGGCCTCGATAGCGCTTATCGAACGCGACGGGCGGACATGGCACGAGAGCAATTGAACAGCGCCAGCTATAACTGGAATGCCTTTGCCGACCGTCCGCAGCTGGCCTCGGCGCTGGCTGCAAAGGTGGCCGATCGCTTAACGAGGGCGATCGACCGGCGCGGCACGGCGTTGCTGGCTGTCTCCGGCGGCACGACGCCGGCAAAGTTCTTTGCCGATCTCTCCGCGGCGCCGATCGCCTGGGACAAGGTGATCGTGACGCTGGTCGACGAACGCTTTGTGCCGGCCTCCTCGCCGCGATCCAATGCCGGGCTGGTTGCCGCGATCCTGCTACAGAACGCGGCCAAGGCCGCCCGTTTCGTTCCGCTCTATCACGAGGCGGCCGGCATCGAGGATGCCGCGACATCCGACGATGCGGTACTGCGATCCCTGCCCTGGCCGCTCGACGTCGTGGTGCTCGGCATGGGACCAGACGGCCACACCGCCTCGTTCTTTCCTGACGCCGACGATCTGCCGAAGCTGCTCGACCCGGCCTCCGACAGGATGATCCTGCCAGTCCACGCCAAAAGCGCCGGAGAGCCGCGACTGACCCTGACGCTCGCCCGCATCATCGATGCGGATTTCCTCGCCTTGCACATAGAGGGCGAGGACAAGCGCATCGCCTTCGACAACGCTGTCGCGCCCGGACCACGCAAGCCGATCCGCGCCGTGCTCGACGCATCGCCCAAACCCGTGGAGGTTTTCTGGGCGCCCTGATTTCAAGTTTACAAATGGTCCCGGCAACGGCGGGAGGATGTTTCCGGGACCTCGGCTGAAAGGACCTGATGCCATGACCGCAAGACGCGATATCGAAGCCATCACCGAGCGGATACGCCAGCGCTCCAAACCGGGCCGAGAGCGCTACCTGAGCCGTATCGCCGAAGCGTCGAACCAGACCGCCAACCGGTCGGTGCTGTCCTGCGGCAATCTTGCCCACGGCTTCGCGGTGTGCAGCCCCTCGGAAAAGCTGGCGCTCGGCGCCGACAAGGTGCCCAATCTCGGCATCATCACCTCCTATAACGACATGCTGTCGGCGCATCAGCCCTTCGAGACCTTCCCCGCCCTGATCAAGCAGGCCGCGCACGAGGCCGGAGGCATCGCCCAGGTCGCAGGCGGCGTGCCGGCGATGTGCGATGGCGTGACACAAGGCCAGCCCGGCATGGAGCTGTCGCTGTTTTCGCGCGACGTGATCGCCATGGCAGCCGCGATCGGCCTGTCGCACAACATGTTCGACGCCGCCGTCTATCTGGGTGTCTGCGACAAGATCGTGCCGGGACTGGTGATCGCCGCACTCACCTTCGGCCATCTGCCGGCGGTGTTCATCCCGGCCGGGCCGATGACGACAGGCCTGCCCAATGACGAGAAGGCCAAGGTTCGCCAGCTCTATGCCGAGGGCAAGGCAGGTCGCGCCGAACTCTTGGAAGCCGAGTCCAAGTCTTACCATGGGCCGGGCACCTGCACCTTCTACGGTACGGCGAACTCCAACCAGATGCTGATGGAGATCATGGGCCTGCACACGCCGGGCGCGTCCTTCGTCAATCCAGGCACGCCGCTGCGCGATGCCTTGACCCGCGAAGCGACGAAGCGGGCGCTGGCGATCACCGCACTCGGCAACGCCTATACGCCTGTCGGCCGGATGATCGACGAACGCTCGTTCGTCAACGGCGTCGTCGGCCTGCACGCCACCGGCGGCTCGACCAACCATACCATCCACCTGATCGCCATGGCGGCCGCCGCCGGCATCGCGTTGACCTGGCAGGACATTTCCGATCTCTCGGAAGCTGTGCCGCTGCTCGCGCGCGTCTATCCGAACGGCCTTGCCGACGTGAACCATTTCCACGCGGCGGGCGGGCTCGGCTTCCTGATCCGCGAACTGCTCGACGAAGGTGTCCTGCACGAGGATGTGCAGACGGTGTGGGGCGAAGGCCTGCGGCCTTATGCTGTCGAGGCAAAGCTCGGCGCCGACGGCGGCGTGGTGCGCGAGGCTTCGCCGCGCATAAGCGGCGACGAAAAGGTGCTGGCGCCGTTCAACAAGGCATTCCAGCCGACCGGCGGCCTCAAGGTGCTTTCAGGCAACCTTGGCCATGCCGTCATCAAGACTTCGGCCGTCAAGCCGGAGCGGCGCGTCATCGAGGCGCCGGCCAAGGTGTTCGACAGCCAGCAGGGGCTGAACGACGCCTTCAAGGCCGGCACGCTCACCGGTGATTTCATCGCCGTCATCCGCTTCCAGGGGCCGAAGGCCAACGGCATGCCGGAACTGCACAAATTGACCACCGTGCTTGGCATCCTGCAGGATCGCGGCCAGCGTGTCGCGCTGGTCACGGACGGACGCATGTCGGGCGCCTCAGGCAAGGTGCCGGCGGCGATCCATGTGACGCCGGAAGCGGTCGAGGAGGGACCGATCGCGCGGATCCTTGACGGCGACGTCATCCGCCTCGACGCCGATGCCGGCACGCTGGAGGTGCTGGTGCCAGGGACCGAGCTCGCGCTGCGCCGCACGGCCGAAGCCGACCTGATCGGCAACGAGTTCGGCTTCGGCCGCGAGCTGTTCGCCGGTTTCCGCCAATTGGTAGGGCGTGCCGACCACGGCGCCGGTGCGTTCGGAACCGCCTGACGCATTCTCTACGGCATGAAAAAGGGGCGGCTCGTGGCCGCCCCTTTTTGCTGGTCGAAATCGCGACGCTTATTGCACCGTCAATTCAACCCGCTCGCCAGCCTTCACGGTCACGGTGCCTTCCTTCTTGCTGTTGTCCGGCTTCTCCGAGACCACCGCGTAGTCGCCCGCCGCTATCGCGGCCTGATACTTCTCGTCATAGGCGTAGCCGATCGACTTGCGATTGCCATTGATGTCCTTCTTCGTCTCGAAAATCTCGATCTTGGAGGTGCCGGGGGCCGTAATAGCCAGCACGCCGGCATCCATGGCGACCTTGAGGTCCTGGAACTCGCCGGCCTTGACGCTGAAAGGCTGTTCCACGACCGCGAGGTCAACCGTCGCGATCAACACATAGTCATCCGGCGGCAGGTCGAACTTGCTGTCGGGGCCATAGGCATACGTGACCTCGTCGCGGGTGCCATCGATCTTCTTCTTGGCCTTGAGCACCTTGAAGCCGATGCCTGAACCATCGGCCTTGTCGCCTCCGGCCGCATAATATGCGTTGGCAAGGACATGGCCGACGCCGACGATAATGTCCTTGTCGATCACCGTGCCGGCAGCGAGCGGAATCGTTTCCGTGACCACGCCCTGTCCGATCGTGACGGTCACTTTCTCGTCGCCGGCCGGCAACACGACTTTCGTGTCTCCATAATAGGTCGGGGGGTTGCCGACGCCCGGATAGGCGATCACGACAGCCGCCCCGCTCACGACATCCGCACCTTGGCTGGGACGCGGATGCAGGATAAGCGTGCCGGCATTCAAGGTGAACAGCGGCTTGTAGACTTGGCCTGCCTCGATCCTGACCTTCCGCTCGACCTTGGCTTCGCCGTCGCGCGCGACGATGATGTAGTCGCCCGGTTCCAGATTGGCTTTGTAGTCGCCGTATTCGGTGGTGATGTTGTCGCCGCGCGTGCCGTCCGATTTGGCCTTATAGACTTCCCAGGCATTGCCGTCGGTGACGGGATCGCCGCCCTCGGCCAGCACAACGGTCGGCATGAAATTGAACTCGGACTTCGCCGGCTCAGGCGCTGGTGCCGGTGCTGGCTCGAGCGCTGGTGCCGGGGCCGCCACAGTCTCGACCAGCGCTTCCTGCAGCGCCTTCTCGTCGGATGCCTGAATGTATTTGCCGCCGGTGTTGTCGGCGAGGCAGGCGATCTGCTTGCCTTCGTCGGCGGTCAGGCCGAAGCCGACGACATCGGCGGTGAAATCGACGCCGGAGGCTTCGAGTTCCTTGCCAAGCGCACAAGGATCGCCGCCGCAGGTTTCGAGCCCATCGGTGATGAGGACGACGGTCGCCTTGTCCTCGGTGTATCTCAGCGCTTCGGCCGCCTTCTTGACGGCTGCCGTCAGCGGCGTCTTGCCGAGGAACTTCATACTGTCGGCGGCCGCCGAGATGGCGCTTGCCGAGCCCGCCTGAGGCGGCACGATAAGCTGGATGTCGTCGCAGCTGCCTTTCTCACGATGGCCATAGGCCATGAAGCCGATCTCGTCGGCGGCGGGAACCGATTGAAGCACGGTCCTCAGCGATTCGCGGGCGATTTCGAGCTTGGGCTTGCCATCGATCTGCGCCCACATCGATCCCGACGCGTCGAGGATGATGATGACCTTGTTGGCGGCAAAGCCGAATGTCGTCGTCGACAAAAGGAGGATCGCCGCAGCGAAGCTCCGCGCAAGTATCGCCATCGAAATCTCCTGAATAGCCACCCCGTCCGCCGGCTGAAGCTATTTGAGCGCGTGCCGGGACACAAGCCACCGCTGTAACGAAGCTTGCATAGCTCTGCGTACTTAATTCAGTATGTGGTGCGGCGCTCTTCCGAGGGCGGGCGGCCAAATTGCAGCCGATAGCTCTGGGCAAAATAGGAATGCGAGGTGAAGCCGGTCGCGATCGCCACGTCGAGGATCGGCATGTTGGTCTGACGCAGCAATTCGCGGGCCCGCTCCAGCCGAAGCCGCATATAGTAGCGCCCGGGCGTGACGTTGAGATGGCGCAGGAACAGCCGCTCCACCTGGCGCACCGAAAGGCCCGCCGACTTGGCGAGCTGTACCGCCGACAGCGGCTCGTCGAGATGGTCGGCCATCAGTTCGACGATGCGCCTGAGCTTCTCCGACTTGCCCGTCAGGTCACGCTCCGGCCCGACGCGCTGGCGGTCTCCGGCGGAGCGGATGCGCTCGTGCTGAAACTGGTTGGCGACGCCATTGGCGAGGTTGGAGCCGAAATCGCCGCGCACGATCTCCAGCATCAGATCGATCGAGGTGGTGCCGCCGGCGCAGGTGTAGCGCTTGCGGTCGATCTCGAAGACATTGCCCGTGCAGTTGATGTCGGGAAAGCGCTCGACGAAGCCGGCGCGGTTTTCCCAATGGATGGTGCAGCGATAGCCTTCGAGCTGGCCGGCCTCGGCCAGTAGGTAGGATCCGACCGACAAAGCACCCAGCGCGTTGCCGCGCCGGCCCCAGCTGCGCAAGGCCGCCAGAACCTTGCTCTTGCCCGGAAATTCCGTCGTCAGGCCGACCGAGACGAAGAGTATGTCGACCGGCGGCAGATCGGCGACGGCGTAGTCGATCTTGAGCGGCAGGCCGTTGGAGGCCATCACCGGATCGCCATCGGCGGACACCGTCGTCCAACCGTAGAAATCGCGACCGAGCAGGCGGTTTGCCGACCGGAACGTGTCGATCGCGGCGGCCAGTGAGAACATGGAGAACTTGTCGACCAGCAGGAAAGCGAACTGCCGGCCTCCTTGAACGGCATCATTCGTGACCGGCCGTTCCGGGGAAATAGTGGGATTCGGCAAAGCTGCGGCTTTCAGGGTCAACCCGGGCTCAAAAGGAAGGCCGCTTCAATCCGGCCGCAAGGTAGGCCGAAGCTAACGTATTGGCCATCAGCATGGCAATGGTCATCGGCCCGACACCGCCGGGCACCGGGGTAATCGCGCCCGCCGCCTTGGCCGCTTCGGCATAGGCGACATCGCCGACGAGACGCGACTTACCTTCGCCCTTCTCGGGCGCGGGAATGCGGTTGATGCCGACATCAATGACGGTGGCGCCAGGCTTGACCCAATCACCCCTGATCATTTCCGGCCGGCCAACGGCGGCGACAAGGATGTCGGCCGTGCGGGCAAGCTCCGGCAGGTCCTTGGTGCGGCTGTGGGCGATGGTGACGGTGCAGTTGGCGGCAAGCAGCAGATTGGCCATTGGCTTGCCGACGATGTTGGAGCGGCCGACGACGACCGCGTTGAGGCCGGACAGGTCCTTGCCGCGCACGCGCTCGATCAGGAGCATAGAGCCGGCGGGCGTGCAGGGAACGAACGCCGTGTCGAGTTCGCCGGTGCCGAGCTTGCCGACATTGATGAAATGGAAGCCGTCGACATCTTTCTGCGGCGCGATGGCCTGGATGATCTTGCCGGCATCGACATGGGCGGGCAGCGGAAGCTGGACCAGGATACCGTTGATGGCCGGGTCGGCGTTAAGCCCGGCGATGAGCTTGAGCAGTGCCGCCTCTGACGTCTCGGCCGGCAGCGTGTGCTGAAGCGAGTGAAAGCCGCATTCCTTGGCGGTGCGGGATTTGGAAGCGACATAGACCTGGCTCGCCGGATCCTCGCCGACGATGACCACGGCCAGACCTGGCTTGGCCTTGCCCTTGACAACCAGCTCGGCGGTCAGCGCCTTGACCGATCGCACCACGTCTTCGGCAACGCTCTTTCCGTCAATCACTTCGGCCATGGACCACCCTCAATGTCGTTCCGCCCAACGCCGCTTTCGAGAACACAATGCAGCGGCGCAGGCAATCTGCAGCGCGGCATTGTCACGAAAATACAAGCTCGCAATCCCGTCAAAGCGCCTTCCCATGCCGTTTACGCGAAACCGGCACGGTTTTGTTCGGCCTCCGCAACCTATCTGGTGGCTCAGAAGTAGCGGCGACGGGTGCGGCTTTCCGTGAGTTCGCGGACCGCTTCGTGGAATTCGCGCAGGCTGGCGCGAATCTCTTCGACCGATGGTTGTTCGCCACCCTCCTTGACCGGGATCGGCCTCGCATGCGGGGCGGCTGGTGGCTGCGTCGGAGCGGGCGGCGGCGGGTACGGCATCTGCGCCGCATAGGGTCCCGCCGTGGCTTGCGTATGACCCGCCTGCGACCAGGGCTGCGCCGGAGGATAGCCCATCGGCTGCGCATAGGGGGAGGATGGCAAGGGCGGAGCTGGATGCAGTCCCCATTGCGGCATCAGGGGCGAGCGCGGGGGCGACGCCATTTGCCGCCCATACCCGGCCTCGGGGCCTGGCTGGAAAGGCGCCTGCGAATAATCCAGGCCGGCCGCCTGCCGAGGTCCGAAACCAAGCTTCGGATACGCAGGGAATATCGGAACGTTGGCCGGCCGTCCGTTGTCGGCGAAGGCGGGTAGGCCGAACTCGCTGGACAGGTCGTCGGCTTCGGCCGACGGCTTGCGGGACATGGCCTTGCGCAATTTCGATATGAGTGCGCCGATCCTCCCGGGGCTTTCGTCCGTACCGCCATTGGAGGACGGGCCGGCTCTGCCCGTTGCGCGGGATCCGGTTGCATCATGAGCGCGACCCGCCGCTGGAGGTTCTTGCGGCGCCAGCCTTGCGCGCGGCATATCGGGCGGCAAATCGCTGGTGCCGATCTGTCCCCGCGAACGCCAGGCGTCGTCGGCTTCAAACGGCTGCTCCTCGTCAGGGGGGAACCGCGAAGCCTCACCGGCGACAAACTGCGGCGGGCTCGCCTTCGTCTCGCGCCGGGAACGGGCCAGGCGATGTCGGGTGGCGGCATCCTCGCGCCATGAGGGGTCCGCGCGGTCTCCTATCGACACCAGCGACGCGTCGTCCTCGCCACGCAAGGCCTCGCCAAGCGCCAGCAAGGAGCGCTCGCGCTTCCAGTCCTCACGGTTTTTCCTGTCGACCATTGTCGTGGAGCTTTACTCTTTAGTCGCTTGGCGGCGGCGGTCGGCCATTCATTAAGCCACGTTAAACAGGCATGGGAAACAAAAGGTTAATTTGCGGAGGATGATGGCAGGAATTCACGCCATGGTTGCGGTAACTTCAACACACCTGAAAGCTTCAGAATCGTGCTGATGGGCATCCCTGCCCTTTGCGTGGCGACCTATCTCATCGCACAGTTGCGCGACTACATGCGCATTCCGCTGCGCAAGGAGAACATCTATCTCGGCGATTGCTTCATGATGCTGTTCACCGCACTCAACGCCGATCGAGGTGCGCATGCCCGTCCAGCGGTCCTGAGAGGGCTTCCCCACCGATCCGCGAGCGTCTATGTCATGGCCTTTCCTAGGAGGGCTCTCGATGACGATCAGGCTTGTTCTCGCCGGCTGCGGCAATATGGGTTATGCCATGCTCTCGGGCTGGCTGAAGTCCGGCAAGCTTGCACCCTCGGCGGTTTTCGTGGTCGAGCCCAATGGAGACCTGCGCCAGCGCGCGGCGACTCTGGGCTGCGGCACGGCGGCGGAAGCCGGAGGTATTCCGGCGGATGCCGTGCCTGAACTCGTCGTCGTCGCCGTGAAGCCGCAGGTGATCCGTGACGTCACCGCCGCCTACAAGCGCTTCGGCGACGGCCGCACCACTTTTGTAAGCATCGCCGCCGGCACGCCCGTCGCTACCTTCGAGCAGGTCCTGGGCAACCGTGCGCCGATCGCGCGCTGCATGCCCAACACGCCGGCTGCCATCGGCAAGGGCATGATGGTGGTGTTTTCCAATCCCCTGGTTTCCGGAGACATCAAGCGTTTCGTCGCCGACCTCTTGTCGGCCAGCGGCAAAGTGACCACCATCGATGACGAGAGCCTGATGGATGCGGTGACCGCCGTGTCCGGATCGGGTCCGGCCTACATCTTCCATTTCATCGAGGCACTGACCGTTGCCGCCGAGAAGGCCGGGCTCCCGACGGCAACCGCCAAGCTGCTTGCCATGCAGACCGTCTACGGCGCCGCATCGCTCGCCGCCGAAAGCCGCGAGGATCCGGGTGTGCTGCGCCAGCAGGTGACCAGCCCCAACGGCACGACGGCGGCCGCGCTTGGCGTGCTGATGGGCGAGGACCGGCTGACCAATCTGCTCACGCAAGCGGTGGAAGCGGCGCGACTAAGGTCGATCGAACTGGGCAAGTAGAGCGAACATCTCGCTAGGCGAGATCCGTGTGCGAAAAGTCGTTGCCCTTGTAGAGCAACGCCGAGCGGTGGCTCTTTTGCGCAGGCGTAGGATAGGCAATCGGCAAGATTGAGCTGCGCGGGATGCCCACGTCCCTTTCCATAGTCCGAAAACGTCCGGATCGCCAATTTGGCATCGCCGGCGTCGATCGGCACAATTTCGATTTCGGCCTCGCGCAGAAGCGCCTCAATCGCCATTTCCGCGACCACCGGTTCGACAGCAAGCATCGTAGAAAGCCGCATCGACGCTTCGAGCACAACCAGCGCGGACGTAATCTTGTGAGGTGCAGCCGCGATCCGATCGCTCCACTCGCCGGCATCCCCTTCTCCCGAAAGAATTGCGACGATTACGGAGGTGTCGACGAACATCAGGGATGTCCCCACATGTCGTCGATTTCATCCTTGCTCACAGGTCGGCCGCCGGGGCCGGCTTTGGCTTTAAGTTCATCAGCTATGGCAGCCAGCCGTTTCGCCAGGGGAAAGTGTCCGCTTTCCCGTTTCAATTCAGATTCAAGCGCTTCGATAACCGCTTCGGTGATCGAAATCTTGCGTTTGGGAGCCGCTGCGCCAGTTCACGTGCGCGCGGGTCCCTAATCTGGAGATTCGTTGGCCGATCCTCAGCGACATTTGCCACTACAATGTAGTCCATTTGTCATGACGGCGCCACAACGACCTATTTTTCGTACAGCATCTCATCTTGCAGCCGGCGCAGCCCAAACAACCTGGTCGTCTGGTCGGGCGCTGCATTGTCGGCGGTCAGCAACTCGCCTTTCCTGACCGGTTTCAGCACCTTGCCGCCCTCGAGCAGGCCGACCGGGACGGCGTGTTGGGCGCGGGCTTCGCCGACGGTCATGGTCCAGGAGCGATAGCAGGTTTCGCCGATCGCATCGAGGGTCTCGCCAGCGGCGAGATCGCGCTTGGCGACGGCGCAGACCTCGGCGACCGGCCTCGGCAGCGGCACCATGTCGGGCTTGCCGAACAGCACGATGCGGGCCGCTGTCAGCGGCACTTCCAACGAGGTCAGGTGATATGGTCGAAACAGGCTGTAATAGGGGCCATGGCCGATATGCAGGTCATCCATGCGCTCGATGATGCGCGGATGCTTCGCCTCGACGATGACGAAGACACCAGGCGCCACACCCTTGCCGATCGTGTAATCGACAACGCCCTTTTTCAGCAGGAGGCCACCGTCCTCGCGCGGGATCAGCACCTTGACGAGGTCGTCGCGGTCGGCCTTGGGGCCGTGCATGCCAGGCACGTCGGGCACCAGTCCGGTCGCATTGGCGATGGCGCACATCTCGACCATGGTCTTGGAGCCATCGACGAACTCGACCAGCATGCGCGGGTTCATGTTGCGGCGGGCCGCCTCGTCGCGATAGTCGTCGGGCACGGCATCATGGTTGAGCGGGTTGTTCTTGCCCTTGCCGGCCGAGACGATGGTCAGGCCGAGTGCGGACGCGAACTCGATCAGTTCCATGCAGCTTGACGGCTCGTCGCCGGCGCCGACCGAATAGACGACGCCAAGCCGGTCGGCCTGCTGCTTGAGATAGCAGCCGATGGTGACGTCGGCCTCGACATTCATCATCACCAGATGCTTGCCATGCTCCATCGCCATCAGGTCGAAATCGGCGGCAACGCCGGGTTTTCCCGTGGCGTCGATGACCACGTCGATCAGTGGATTGGTCACCAGCATCTCGTTCGAGGTGATGGCGATCCTGCCGCCTTCGATGGCGTCTGTGACTTTCGATGCAGTGTCGGCTTCGACCGCCATCGCCTCGTCGCCATAGGCGATGCGGATGGCGTCACGCGCGGTGTGCGGGCGCCGGGTCGAGACGGCACAGACCGAAATGCCCGGCATCAGCATGCCTTGCGTGACCAGATCGGTGCCCATTTCGCCCGAGCCGATGACGCCGATGCGCACGGGGCGGCCCTCGGCGGCGCGTCTGGCGAGATCGCGGGCAAGTCCCGTCAAAGCGACATTGGTCATGCAGGGAATGTCCACAGCTTCTTGATTTGGGGCCGAATTAGCAGGGACTGGTCCCCTGTGCCAACGAAACCACTCGCGACCGCCGATTTCCAAGGGAATCGCGGGGAAAATCCGCATTCGCCGCGAATTATTGGCCCAGGGTTGCGAATTGACATTGTCGTGACGGCTTCAAACCACCCTGACGTAGCTCGTCATGCCCGATTTCTGGTGCTCGATGATATGGCAATGCAGCAGCCAGTCGCCGGGATTGTCGGCGGCCAAGCCCAGGCTCACCTTCTCATTGGGTTGGATGAGATAGGTGTCCGAAATCAACGGCTGCACCGGCCGTGTCGAGGATGACAAAACCTTGAAGCTCATGCCGTGCAAATGCATCGGATGCGATTGCGGCGTCAGGTTTTCCATGTCGATGATGTAGCTTTTGCCGAGCTTCAGTTCGGCCAAGGGCGCGGTCGGATCGGGCGTATCGCCCGGCCACGGCACTTTGTTGATGGCCCAGAAACTGTAGCCGAGCGAGCCGCAGATGCTGTCGCTCGGAACGTTCTCCGCCGTCGCGCTGAGCGTCAGCGAAATATGCTGGGCAATGGTGAGATCGACCTCGGCCACCGGATTGGCCTCCAGCGGTGCGAGATCGCGGCTGTCGCGTTTGAGGGAAGCTCCAACCGCGCGCAGCGTCGCCAAGGCTTTCGGCTTGGTGCCCCTGACGTCCCGCAAGGTCACAAGCGCGCCCTCGTTGTCGGGCATCCGGACAGCGAGTTCCAGACGCTGACCAGGTCCGATCAATAGGGCGTCGGGTGCAAAACGCCGCGGCACCGGGTTGCCGTCCAGCGCGATGACATCAGCTTCGGCGCCGTCGACGCGAAAGGCGTAGATTCGGGTGACATCGGTGATTGCAACGCGCAGCCGCACCAACCCGCCGGCCGGCGCGTCATATTGTGGCTGGTCGAGCCAGTTCGCCGTGCGCACCGTGCCGTAAGTGCCGGTCCTGGCCGCATCGCGCGGTCGGAACTGGTCGATGAACTGAGCGTCGTCGCCAAGGCGCCAGTCGCGCAGGTTGAGGACAAATTCGGCGTCGAATTTCGGATCGTTCGGGTTTTCGACCACGATCACACCGGTCAGGCCGTGCCCCATCTGCTCCAGCGTGTTGCAATGCGGATGATACCAGAAGGTGCCGGCGTCGGGCGGCGTGAAGGCATAGTCGAAATGGTCGCCGGTGTAGACGTAAGGCTGCACCAGGAAGGGCACGCCATCCATCTTGTTCGGCAGGCGAATGCCGTGCCAGTGGATGGTCGTCGGATCGTCGATGGCGTTGACGAGGCGCGCGGCGAAGGGTTCGCCTTTCTTCATCCTGAGCACCGGCGGCATTCCGGCGTTGCCGTAAGTCAGCACATTGTTGGTCTGGCCGACATCCATCAGCTTCGCCTGGGTTTTCGCCGTCCGCAGCACCATCGGCTCAGGCGCGGACGCCGCCCGGCCGCCAATCCTGCCCATGGCAGCAAGCCCGAGCCCGCTCGCGCCAGCAAACGCTGCCGTTTTCAGAAGTGAGCGGCGTGTGAGTACGGCCATCTGACGCTCCATGGGGGGCAGACGGTTGCCCCGGAATCCCTGGGGCAATAGCAGGGAACGGTCCCTCCTTGCCAATGAAACCTGCCGAGCGCAGGACATGCCGGCGTCAACTCGGCCGGCAGGGCATGCTGGAATTCACGATGGCGGCTGGTCGATGGCGTAGGCTGATCATCCCGGTAAGGCAAAAGAAACAAACGCCATGGGCAATCCACGGATTCCGGCGCATGCCTTCATTCGCCTGCTAGCGACGAATAGCCTCGAAGCGCCAGCGCAACGAGTGGTCGATTCGGGAAAATCTGGTGCTGCGAGAGAGGATTGAACTCTCGACCTCTCCCTTACCAAGGGAGTGCTCTACCACTGAGCTACCGCAGCCGCCGATGGCGGGCTTCTGCCATATCGAACCGGCAAGCGCAAGGCCAAGAACAACGCTTCTGTGAAAGCCTTTGCCGGATAGCTTTCCATGACATGGCGGCGCCACAATGTTGGCTATCCCTGAATGGCGGGTTGGCTGGTCGCCAACCGGGGCGGGATGATGAACGACAAGACAAATCCACCGAAAAGCAGCGAAACAACCCGCAAGAGCCGGCTCGCCGAGCAGTTGCGCGCCAATCTGCAGAAACGCAAGGCGCAGTCGCGCTCGCGCCGCACAGGTGAGGCCGACCAACGGCCCGACGGGCTCGGCGCGGCCAAGGAAATGAAGAAAGATTAACTCAAATCGGCCACTCTTGGGCCGGGGTGGGCGAATCCTATTTCTTGAACCACATTGGTCAATGGTCTAGAGGGGCCGATACACTCAAACGATTGAACCGGCCTTTTCTGGCTGAGAGGGACATTCTCTAATGGATCGCATCAGAATTGTCGGCGGCAACAAGCTTGCCGGAAGCATTCCGATCTCGGGCGCCAAAAACGCCGCTCTGCCGCTGATGATCGCCTCGCTTCTGACCGACGATACGCTGACACTCGAAAACGTGCCGCATCTGGCCGATGTCGAGCAACTGATCCGCATCCTCGGCAATCACGGCGTCGACTATTCGGTCAATGGCCGCCGCGAGAAGCAGAATGAGGGCTATTCGCGCACCATCAACTTCTCCGCCCGCAACATCGTCGATACCACCGCCCCTTACGAGCTGGTGTCCAAGATGCGCGCCTCGTTCTGGGTGATCGGGCCGCTGCTGGCCCGGATGGGCGAGGCCAAGGTCTCGCTGCCCGGCGGCTGCGCCATCGGCACGCGTCCGGTCGATCTGTTCCTCGAAGGCCTGCAGGCGCTGGGCGCCGATATCGATGTCGATACCGGCTATGTCATCGCCAAGACCCGGAATGGCCGCCTCGTCGGCAACCGTTACGCCTTTCCCAAGGTCTCGGTCGGCGCCACCCATGTGCTGATGATGGCGGCATCGCTCGCCAAGGGCGAGACGGTGCTCGAAAACGCCGCTTGCGAGCCCGAGATCGTCAACCTCGCCGAATGCCTCAACGCCATGGGCGCCAGGATTTCCGGCGCCGGCACGCCGACCATCACCATCGACGGCGTTGAAGCGCTGTCGGGCGCGCGCGTGCGCGTCATCCCCGACCGCATCGAGACCGGCACCTATGCCATGGCTGTGGCGATGACCGGCGGCGACGTTGTGCTCGAAGGCGCGCGGCCGGAGCTGCTGCAGACGGCGCTCGACGTGATTTCCCAGACGGGCGCGGAGATCACGCAGACCAATTCCGGCATCCGCGTGAGGCGCAATGGCGCCGGCATTTCGCCGGTCGATGTGACGACGGCGCCCTTCCCGGCCTTCCCGACCGACCTGCAGGCGCAGTTCATGGGCCTGATGACCATGGCCAAGGGCAAGTCGCGCATCACCGAGACGATCTTCGAAAACCGCTTCATGCACGTCCAGGAACTGGCTCGGCTCGGCGCCCACATCACGCTTTCGGGCCAGACGGCGATCGTCGACGGCGTGGCGAAGCTGAAAGGCGCGCCGGTCATGGCGACCGATCTTCGCGCTTCCGTCTCGCTGGTCATCGCTGGCCTGGCGGCCGAAGGCGAGACCACGGTCAATCGCGTCTATCATCTCGACCGCGGTTTCGAGCGGCTGGAGGAAAAGCTTTCCAATTGCGGCGCGGTGATCGAGCGTATTTCGGCTTAACGATCCACGGTCGCTTGGCGAAATCATCTGCGAAGCGTCCTTCTCCCGCCACTATGCGGGGGAGAAGTGCCGGCAGGGCCGATGAGGGGTGCGCAAAACCTGAGGCAATTGCCTCTGGCAGCATTCTTGGCGCGGTTGCACCGATCGGAAAGACCGCCTAACAGAAAGGCTGGTTGCCAACCTCTAGGTATGAAATCCGCATGGTCTTAAAACTCATCGCGCTCGACGACCAGGATCTGAGCATCGTCTCGGCCCATCTCCAGGACGCCGTGATGAAGGTCTCGGACCTCGAATTCCTGCCCAAAGCCAAGCGTTTCGTGCTGACCATGAACCGTTTCGTGTGGGAAGCCAAATCCGGCCTGTTTCGCCAACATAATGAGCGACGGCAGGCCGTGCTGCATTTCGACCGGGTGCTGGGCGCCAAGACCAACGGCATCGCGCGCGACAAGCCGGCCGAAATTCTCTCCCTGCTGGCGATCAGCTTCATCGAGATCAGCAAGCCCGCGGGCATCGTCGAACTGATCTTTTCGGGCGGCGGCACGATCATGCTCGATGTCGAATGCATCGAGGCCCGCCTTGCCGATATTGGCGGCGCGTGGGAAGCCACGTCGCGCCCTATACACAGGGCTTGAGCATACGATGGCCATCACGCTTCGCCAGTCCGACGCCGATTTCGAGCAGCGTTTCGCCGCGTTTCTCCTGACCAAGCGCGAGGTATCGGCCGATGTCGACGCCGTGGTGCGCGACATCATCGCGCGCGTGCGTGCCGAGGGCGACGCGGCACTGATCGACTACACGAAGAAATTCGGCGGAGGCGACCTCGCCGAGCTCGGCGTTGCCGTCTCGGCGGAACACATCGCCGGCGCCTATGCCGAGGCCGATCCGGCCACGGTCGAGGCGCTGAAATTCGCGCGTGACCGCATCCGGTCCCACCACCAGCGGCAAAAGCCGCAGGACGAACGCTACACGGATGCCGCCGGCGTCGAGCTCGGCTCGCGCTGGACCGCGATCGAGGCGGTCGGGCTCTATGTGCCGGGCGGCACGGCAAGCTATCCGAGCTCGGTGCTTATGAACGCCGTGCCGGCCAAGGTAGCCGGCGTCGAGCGCATCGTCATGGTCGTCCCGGCACCGCGCGGCATCGTCAACCCGCTGGTGCTGGTGGCGGCGGATATATCAGGCGTCTCCGAAATCTACCGCGTCGGCGGCGCGCAGGCGATCGCGGCGCTTGCCTATGGCACGCAGACGATCAAGCCGGTGGCAAAGATCGTCGGCCCCGGCAATGCCTATGTCGCCGCGGCCAAGCGGCGGGTGTTCGGCACTGTCGGCATCGACATGATCGCCGGGCCGTCGGAGGTGCTTGTAGTGGCCGACGGCGGCAATGATCCGGAGTGGATCGCGGCGGACCTGCTTGCCCAGGCCGAGCATGACGTGTCGTCGCAGTCGATCCTGATCACCGACAACCCGGCTTTCGGCAAAGCGGTTGAACAAGCGGTCGAACGCCAGTTGCAGAGCCTGTCGCGCGCGGAAACGGCGGCGGCGAGCTGGCGCGATTTCGGCGCGGTGATCGAGGTCGAAACGATCGAGGCGTCGCTGCCGCTGGTCGACCGTATCGCCGCCGAACATGTCGAACTGGCCATCGACGATGCCGAGGGCTTCCTCGCAAGGATGCGCAACGCCGGCGCGGTTTTTCTCGGCCGCCACACGCCCGAGGTCATCGGCGACTATATCGGCGGCTCCAACCATGTGCTGCCGACGGCGCGCTCGGCGCGCTTCTCGTCGGGCCTTTCCGTGCTCGACTTCGTCAAGCGCACCTCGGTCCTGAAGCTCGGGCCGGAGCAGTTGCGCATGCTGGCACCGGCGGCGATCGCACTCGCTCAGGCGGAAGGGCTCGACGCGCATGGCCGCTCTGTCGCCATACGTCTGAACATGTAGGCCGGCATGACGGGCCACGATCAAACCCGCGCAAAACTGATCGATGTCGAACTCGATGAATCGATCGGCCGTTCGACGCCCGATGTCGAGCATGAACGGGCGGTGGCGATCTTCGACCTGATCGAGGAGAACAGTTTTAAGCCTGTCAACGACAGCGGTACAGGTCCTTACCGGCTGAAGCTGTCGCTGGCCGAGTCCCGCCTGGTCTTTGCCGTGGCGCGCGAGGACGGCGCCGCCGTCGTCACCCACATCCTGTCGCTAACGCCGCTCAGGCGCATCGTCAAGGACTACTATATGATCTGCGAGAGCTACTACGACGCCATCCGCTCCTCGACGCCGAGCCACATCGAGGCGATCGACATGGGCCGCCGTGGCCTGCACAATGAGGGCTCGCAGACGCTGATGGATCGGCTCTCCGGCAAGATCGACATCGACTTCGACACGGCGCGACGGCTGTTCACGCTGGTCTGCGTGCTGCACTGGCGGGGCTGATCCTGGTCGCCGGCGCCCTGCCCCGCTCGGTCCTGTTCCTGTGCGGCATGAATGCCGTGCGCTCGCCAATGGCCGAGCAGCTGGCGCGCCGGATGCTTCCCGCTACCATTTTCGTCGCCTCGGCGGGTGTGCGCGCCGGCGAGCGCGACCCGTTCGTCGATGCCGTGCTTGCCGAAGACGGTCTGGCGCTGGGCGAACGCCATCCACGGACGCTGGACGATCTCGAGGACGACTATTTCGACCTGATCGTGACACTGGCGCCGGAGGCGCACCATGCGGCACTCGAACTCACCCGCTCGCTTGCCGTCGAGGTGGAATACTGGCCGACGCCGGACCCGACCGGTGCCGATGGCACGCGTGAACAGATCATGGCAAGCTACCGCGACGTGCGCGAGCGGCTGAAGTTACGCATAAGCCGACGTTTTTTGCTTCCCGAAGCAAAAAACGCGACGGATTAAGCGTGTTCACAAGCGCACGATTATCATATAGGTTCCGCCGAAATTCCGGCTGGAGTCGGATGATTTCAGGTCTGTCCGACCTGAAATCATCCGACTCTAGGTCAAAGAAGTAGAGCGTGATGTCGTCGGAAAACCGCTTCACACTTTTCGGCATCATGCTCTAGGCGCCGGAACTGTCATCCAAGCAAAGGTATCGAATGCCGAAGGAAGAAGTCCTCGAGTTTCCGGGTATCGTCACGGAATTGTTGCCCAACGCGATGTTCAGGGTAAAGCTCGAAAACGAACACGAGATTATCGCCCATACGGCCGGCCGCATGCGCAAGAACCGCATCCGCGTGCTGACCGGCGACAAGGTTCTGGTCGAGATGACGCCATACGACCTGACCAAGGGCCGCATCACCTACCGTTTCAAGTAAGATCAAGACCCGAGCGCGATGAGCATTTTGCATAAGCTGGTGCTTGCCTCGGGTTCGCCGCGTCGCATCGAACTCTTGCAGCAGGCCGGCATCGAGCCGGACCGCATCCTGCCAGCCGATATCGACGAAACGCCGCTGCGTGCCGAGCATCCGCGCTCGCTGGCCAAACGGCTGTCGAAGGAAAAGGCCGAGAAGGCGTTCGCATCGCTGAAGGCCGAGACCGACTATGCGCCAAGCTTTGTGCTGGCGGCCGACACGGTGGTCGCCGTCGGGCGACGCATCCTGCCCAAGGCCGAGACACTGGATGACGCCGCCAACTGCCTCGGGCTGTTGTCCGGCCGTTCGCACCGGGTCTATTCCGGCATCTGCCTGATCACGCCGGGGGGCAAAATGCGCCAGCGGCTGGTCGAGACGCGGGTGCGTTTCAAGCGGCTGCCACGCGAGGAAATCGACGCCTATGTCGCCTCGGGCGAATGGCGGGGCAAGGCCGGCGGCTATGCCGTCCAGGGTCTCGCCGGCTCCTTCGTCGTCAAGCTCGTCGGCTCCTACACCAATATTGTCGGCCTGCCGCTCTATGAGACGGCGGCGCTGCTGTCGGGCGAAGGTTTCAAGACCCATCAAAACTGGTTGTCCGCGCGACCATGAGCGCGGACGACAAAGTCACGCCACTGCGGCCCAAGCGCCCTTGCCCCGAATGCGGCAAGCCGTCGGCGCGCGAGACCTATCCGTTCTGCTCGACGCGCTGCAAGGACATCGACCTCAACCGCTGGCTGAAGGGCGCCTATGTCATCTCCGCTCGCGACGACGAGGAAGAACCGGACGCCGACGAGCCGAAATGAAGCCAGGGCCGAAATGAAGCCAGGGCCGCCGGTCAGGCGGCCTGGTTCTTGCGATCACCACGCGCCCAGGCCGGAAGCCAGTCGCCGTGGGCGGCCAGGAGATCGTCGACCAATGACCAGATCTGGTCGAGGTCGAGTTCGGCCGCCGTGTGCGGGTCCATCATCGCCGCGTGATAGATGTGCTCGCGGTTTTTCGTCATCAGCGCCCGCACCGTCAGTTCCTGCACGTTGATGTTGGTACGGATCAGCGCCGTCAATTGCGGCGGCAGGTCGCCTATATAGGTCGGCTGGATGCCGGACGCATCGACCAGGCACGGCACTTCGGCCGCGCAATCGCGGGGCAGCGAGGTGATGCAGCCATTGTTGCGGACATTGCCGTAGATCACCGACGGCTCACCGGTCCAGACCGAATTCATGATCGAGGAGGCATACTCCTTGGACTCCTCGACCTCGATACGTTGGGCCGAGCTATACGCCTGCGCCTGGTCCTTCCAGCGCTCGATCTGCTCGATGCAGCGCTTGGGGTATTCATCGAGCGGAATGCCGTATTTCTCGATCAAATCGGGGCGGCCGTCCTTGATGAAATAGGGCGTGTATTCGGCAAAATGCTCCGAGCTTTCGGTGACGAAATAGCCCAGCCGCGTCAGCATCTCGTATCGCACCTTGTTGGGGCAGCGCGGGTTCCAGCCGGGCTTCGGCGCGCGGCCTTCGCGATAGGCGCGCACGAGATCGGGATAGAGGTCGCGGTAGGATCCGTCCGGCTGGCGATGCTCGAACTTCAGGTAGAAGGCCATGTGGTTGATACCAGCCGAGCGGTAACGAATCTCGTCGTAAGGAAGGTCGAGGTCGTGCGCCAGTTCCATCGCCGTGCCTTGCACCGAGTGGCACAGCCCGACCTGCCTGATCTCGGGATATTTCTCTGAGATCGCCCAGGTGTTGATCGCCATCGGGTTGACGTATTGCAGCATGATCGCCTGCGGGCAGACTGCAAGCATGTCCTCGCAGATCTTCCACAGATGCGGCACGGTCCTCAGGCCCCGCATGATGCCGCCGACACCGAGCGTATCGGCGATCGTCTGCCGCAGTCCGTATCTCTTCGGCACCTCGAAATCCGTGACGGTGCAGGGCTCATAGCCGCCGATCTGGAAGGCGACGACGACGAAATCGGCGCCCGCCAGCGCCTTGCGCTGGTCCGTGTAGGTCTCGGCCTTCGCCTTGACGCCGAGTGTGGCGATCAGCTTGTTGACGACGACGGCGCTTTCTTCCAGCCGCTGCGGATTGATGTCCATCAGCGCGATCGTGGCGCCCGAAAGTGCCGGGCGCTGCAGCACGTCGCCGACGATGTTCTTCATGAACACCGTCGAACCGGCGCCGATGAAAGTGATCCTGGGATGTCTTGCCAATGTAACCTCCGGCATGTGTTCAGGCCACGTCGAAAGCGGCCCTGACGAGCCGTTCGGTGTAGGCGGTCTTGGGATTGGTGAGGACCTCGTCGACAGGGCCCTGCTCGACGATCTTGCCGTGCTGCATGACGATGACGCGGTGGCACAGCGCGCGCACCACCTTGAGGTCGTGCGAGATGAAGAGATAGCTCAGACCACGCTCGTCCTGCAGCTTGCGCAGCAGGTCGATGATCTGCGCCTGGACGGAGAGGTCGAGCGCCGATGTCGGCTCGTCGAGCAGGATGAATTCGGGTTCGAGTGCGATGGCCCGCGCAATCGCGATACGCTGGCGCTGGCCACCGGAGAACTCATGCGGAAACCGCGACAGGATATCGCCCGGCATGCCGGCACTGACCAGTGCCTCGCGCACCCGCTCGACCCGCTCGCGCCGTGTCGCGCCGATGCTGTTGACGATCAGCCCTTCCTCGATGATCTGGCCGATCGTCATACGCGGGTTGAGCGAGGAGAACGGATCCTGGAAGACGATCTGCATGCGCGAACGCAGCGGCCGCATCTCGCCTCGCGACAGGCCATGGATAGGCTGGCCATCGAAGCGGATCTCGCCGCGTTTGGCGTCGGCCAACCTCAGCAGCGCCTGGCCGAATGTGGTCTTGCCAGAACCGGATTCGCCGACCAGTCCCAGCGTCTCGTGGCGGCAAAGCTTGAGGTCGAGGTCGTCGACGGCAACCAGTTCGCGCCAGTCCGGCTTCAGGAACGTTCCATGGCGCAGCATGAAGCAGACGCGCACGCCGTTCGCCTCGAGGATGGTGCCGCTGCCCTCGGGCAGCGGTTGCGGCCGGCCGCGTGGCTCGGAGGCAAGCAGCCGCTGGGTGTAGGGATGCCGCGGAGCGGCGAAGAGCCGTTCGGTGACGTTGTGCTCGCACATTTCGCCATGCTGCATCACATAGACGTAGTCCGAAAACTTGCGCACCACGGTGAGATCGTGGGTGATCAGGATCACCGCCATCCGCAGCTCTTTCTGCAGATTGCGGATCAGGTTGAGGATCTGCGCCTGGACCGTGACATCAAGCGCGGTCGTCGGCTCATCGGCGATCAGCACGTCGGGATCGTTGGCGAGCGCCATGGCGATCATCACGCGCTGCCGCTGCCCGCCCGAGAGCTGGTGCGGATATTGTTTGAGCCGCGCTTCGGGTTCGGGGATCTGCACATGCCGCAGCAGCTCTAGCGCCCGCGCCCAGGCTTGCTTGCGGCTCACCTTGCGATGCACCCGGATTGCTTCGACGATCTGGCTGCCGACCGTATAGATCGGATTGAGCGAGCTCATCGGCTCCTGGAAGATCATCGAGATGCGGTTGCCGCGCAGCTTGCGCCGGGCGCTTTCGGAAAATTTCAGGATGTCCCGCCCGTCGTAACAGATGCTCGATTTCGGCGACACGGTGGCGCGGCGCGACAGCAGCCCCATGACGGTGCGCGCCGTCACCGACTTGCCGGAACCGGATTCGCCGACGATCGCGATCGTCTCGCCGCGATAGAGCTGAAACGAGATGTCCTTGACCGCCTCGACGACACCGTGTTCGACCTTGAAGGCCACCTCGATGTTGCGGGCATCGATGACGGGCTCTCCCTGGCGCCCATCATGGTCAAGGCGGAAAGCTGGTGCGAAGGGCTCGGCGAGTACAATGGTCATCCCGGTCCCCTCAATACGGATCGACGGCATCGCGCAGGCCGTCGCCCAGCGCGTTGAAGGCAAAGACGGTGACGAGCACGAAACCGACCGGCGACAGGATCCAGGGATAAGTGCCGATGACCGAATAGGTCGCGGTGTCCTGCAGCATCAGGCCCCAGGAGATCAGCGGCGGCTTGACGGCAAAACCGAGGAACCCGAGGAAGGATTCGAGCAGCACCACCGTCGGGATCGCCAGCGTCACGGCGACAATCACGTGGCTCATCACATTGGGAAAGATGTGCTGCAGGATGATGCGCCGGTCTGTCGCGCCGACCGCCATGGCGGCGCGCACATACTCTATGCGCGCCAGCGCCAGCGTCTTGCCGCGCACCTCGCGCGACATCTGCGCCCAGCCCAGCGCCGACATGACAATGATGACGAAGGCGAGGAACACATTGGTCGGCGCGGTGACCGGGATCAACGTCGTCAGCGCCAGGTAGAGCGGCAGTTGCGGGAAAGCGAGCACCAGTTCGACGAAGCGCTGCATCCAGACGTCGAACCGGCCGCCGAAATAGCCGGAGACCATGCCGACGGTGGTGCCGATGACGGTGATGATGAAGACGACCGTCAGCGCGATCATCAGTGAGACGCGCGAGCCGTGGATGGCGCGCGACAGCACGTCGCGGCCGAATTTGTCGGTGCCGAGGAAATGCACCGGCTGGCCATCCGTCGAGGCGAAGAAATGCCGGTTCGCCGGTATCAGTCCGAAGAGCTTGTACGGTGCGCCTTCGACGAAGAAGCCAAGCAGCCTCGGGTGGTCGTAGTCGGGGCCGACGATGGGCTGGAAAGTAACCGGATCGAGGTCGGCCGAATCGGACAGTGCATAGACCCTCGGCCGCGCGACGAAATTGCCATCCTTGTCGTGGAAGGACGGCAGCTGCGGCGGGGCGAAGCCGACATCGGTCGCCTTCGGGTCCATCGGCGCCAGGAATTCGGCGAATACGGCCATGACCAGGAGCAGCACGACCAGCCAAAGCCCGGCCATGCCGGTCCAGGAGCGCTTCAGCCGGCGCCAGACAAGCGCCATGTAGCTCTCATTGCCGCGTGCGGGCGCCACTGTGGCTCGCTCGGCCGGCAGTGGCGGTGGTGAAGGATCTCGTGCCAGCATCTAACCCTCCCCGAACTGGCGCACGCGCGGATCGAGCAGGACGAGCAGCATGTCGGCGATGATGTTGCCGACGATCAGCGTCGCCGACAGCACCATCATGAAGGTGGCGGTGACATAGACGTCGCCGACCGCCATCGAGCCGACGATCGCCGGACCGACGGTCGGCAGCGCGAAGATGATCGCCGTCTCGATCTCGCCGGTCAGCATATAGGGTAGCACCACGCCCTGATACATGACCAGCGGATGCAGCGCATTCGGTACGGCGTGGCGCATCACGACGGCGCTACCGGTCAAGCCCTTGGCCTTGGCCGTCTCGACATATTGCGCGTTGAGCGTATCGAGCAGATTGCCGCGCATGACGCGCATATTGTAGGCAAGGCCGCCGAAGGTGGCGATCGCCACCACCGGCCAGACATGCTTGACCAGGTCGACGAACTTCGCCCACGACCATGGCGCGCCGCCATATTGCGGCGAGAAGAATGAGCCGATCTCCGAGACATTGAACTGGAAGACCAGGAGATAGACGATGATCAGCGCCATCAGGAAGCGCGGCACCGTCATGCCGAGGAACGAAATCGCCGACAGGGTCGAGTCGATCCAGGTGTATTGCCGGGTCGCCGCCCAGATGCCGAAGGTGATGCCCAGCACCGAGGCGAGCAGATGGCAGACCAAAGCCAGAAGCAGCGTGCGCGGCAGGCGCTCGCCGACGACGTCGGCCACCGGCTTGTTGTAATAGAGGCTGTAGCCGAAATCACCGTGAGTGACGATGCCGCCGATCCAGTTGAGATACTGGACGGGCAGCGGCTTATCGAGGCCGTGCTCGACGCGATAGGCCTGAGCCTGAGCATCAGCCTCGGCGAAGGAGGCTCCGCCCTGGTTGATCAATTGCGAGCGGATGTAATCGGCATAGTCGCCAGGCGGCGCCTGGATGATGGCAAAGGTGACGAGGCTCAGAATAGCGAGAACCGGTATTGCCGACGCTATACGCGTGAGCAGGAATCGCAGCATGGGCGGTCCGCTTCCTCATCTCGCCGGACGCTCCTTGGGGGCGCTCGGAGGGTTGGTTTGTCCCGGCCGCGCCAGCGGCGCGGCCGGGTCTCTCTCAGTCAGGGGAGGTAAACTTACATCGGACCCTTGTCTCCAGGCTTGCCGGGAAGCTCTTCCGGGAACAACTCGTATTTGGCCTGCTTGTCGGCCGCGACGAAGACCCGTTCGCGGATGATGGAATCCTCAGCCCAGTTGAACATGAAGATCGGCGTGCCTTGCGGAATGTTCGAGAAGCGCTTGTTGATGATCAGCGCGCCGGGATATTCCGTCAGGCCGATATTGTAGACGTGTTCGGTCGAGATTTTCTGGAAGTCCCGCATCAGACTGGCGCGCTGGTTATTATCCGCCGACGAGACGAACTTGTTGACGATGTCGACGAGATCCTTCTCGAAAGGCATCAGATCGACCTCCCCGCTTTCCGGCGCGCGGTGATCCCAGCTGGTCTTGGGGCCGACTGGAGCGAGCTGCACGGTGTTCTGCACCACTGAGGTCAGCTCCTGCTCATTGCGCCGGATCAGCCAGTCGAAACGGCCTGAATATTGCGTGGCATCGCGCTGGGTACCGTTGAGCCCGTTGAGCACGATCCGCAGACCAAGCTTCTCCATCTGCGCAACCACGCCTTCGGCGAGGCTTTTGTCGGTGGTGTAGTCGTTGTTGACCAGCATCACGATCTCGACATTCTTGCCGCCGGCGGTACCGGCCGGGAAGTTGACGAAACCATCGCCGTCAGTGTCCTTCAGTCCGGCCTTGGCGAGTTCGGCTTTGGCGCCCTCGAGGTCGAAAGGATAGTAGACGGTGGATTTGCGGTCGTAGAAGCTGGTGCCCGAGGAGAGGCCGCCAGGATAGATCGCGGTGAACGGCCCCTTGACGAGGGAATCGCCCAGCGCCTTGCGATCAAGCGCCATGGTGACGGCCTTGCGGAAATCCTCGTTGCGGTTCAGTTCGCGGATCGCCTGGCCGCGCTCGTCCGGATTGCCCCAGCCATTGGCGGAAAAATTCATGCGCAGGTTATAGCCGATGAGGCGCGGGCCGAAGGCAAGGCGCGCCGGCGCATTCGCTTCCGCCGCGCGCTTCAGAGAGGCAACGAAGTTTTCCGGCTGCTCGAGATTAGAGAAGTCGCCTGCGCCGGCGACCGCCTGAACGTCCCGGTCGGCCCAGGTCGACAGCTTGTAATGCAATTCGTTGAGATAGGGCAGCTGGTTGCCCTTCTCGTCCACCTTCCAATAATAGGGATTGCGGCGCATGACGATGATGTCGTCGGCCCGATATTCGACCGGCACCCAGGCGCCCATGACCGGCATGTTCATATACTCCGGCGGGAAGGCGTTCTTGAACTGGTCGTAGGTGTTCTTCGAATATTTCGGGTGCTGCGGCTTCAAGATATGCGAGGGACCGGGGCAGAAGGTGCCATAGGCCATTGCGTAGAGGTGCTGTTTCGGGAAGGCGTCCTTGAAGGTCCACTCGACGGTGTAGTCGTCGATCTTCTTGAGCGTCGTGCCGACACCGAAGGTTTCCTGGGTGGCGCCGTTGAGCGGCGAGACGTTGGGATCCAAGACCTCGTCGTCCCAGTAGAACATGACATCGTCGGCGTTGAATGGCACGCCGTCGGACCATTTGGCACCTTCGACGAGATGCATGGTCAGCTTGTGGCCATCAGCTGACCAATCCCAGCTTTTGGCGAGGTTGGGCAGCGGCTCGGTATCCTTCGCCTCGACCTGGAACAGCGGCGCGGTGCGCGTCAGGCACTCGGAAAGGCCGATGTCGATGCCGCCCCAGCCTTGGGTCTGGCCGGCGCCGTAGTTCCAGCCTTCCGGCCGGCCGCCGATGACATGGCGCATCGTATCGCCGTAGACGCCGACGCCGTTCGGCATGTTGCCCGTCTTGAAGACAAGCGGCTCCTTCGGCAGCCTTTCCTTGACCGGCGGCAGCTTGCCGGCCTTGACGTATTTTTCCGTCACCCAGCCGGGCTCGTGATACTCGGGCAGCGCCTTGAACTCCAGGATGGAGTCGCGCGCCACGTATTTGATCTTGCCCTCCGCCGGAAACGTCGCCGGCACCGGCGGGACGGTCGGTTCGGAAGCGAAAGCGTTGAGCGCTGGAACGGAGACGCTCAGCGCCAGTCCAGCGGCAATGCCAATACTGCGTAGGTTCCTCATTAGTGTCCTCCCTCGTGTTCAGACGTTTGCTGCTGCTCGTCTTGTCTATGTCTCTATGCAATTCCGGACGGAGAACCGCTTCACACTTCTCCCGTGATTTCTCCGGGCGGCTGACTGCGGTGGACCTGCCTCCCGAGGGTCCGCCGCCGCGCCCGGTTTTCAGACGGCCTGTTTCAGCGCGGCCTTTTCTGCCCGCAGCTCCTCGATCGAGCGCACGTTCCGCCGCGCGGCACCCGCCCATTCCCGGGTCTTGACTGTGGATTTCGACAGCCGCTCTTTGGCCGCAGGAACCGCGTGGGCATATTGCGGCAACCATTGCGCCTGGGCGACGACCATTTCGTCCACCATTTGCCAGACCTCCTCCGGCGTCGACACGGCGCCGACCAGCGGGTCGTGCAGCACGGCAAGCTTCAGAAGATCGATGTCGCCAGAGATGGCGGCATGGACCGACATGCGCTGAACGTTGATAGAGGCCATGCAGGTGACGGCACAGGCTTCCGGCAGTGTGATGCCGGCGGCCATGTTGATGCCGAAACGGTCGACGAAACCGGGCGATTCGATGATGGCGTCGCGCGGCAGATTGGTGATCACGCCGTCATTCTTGACGTTGAAGTGGCCGCGATAGACGCGGTTGGTTTCCAGCGCCTCCAATATGTGGCTGGCATGCTCGTTGGAGCGCTTTGAGGCGTCGATCGGCTTCGATGCCGCTTCGAGGAATTGCGGATATTCGGTCTCGAACCAATTGCGGGTTTCCGTGGAATAGCGGAGATAGCCGCCCGTTTCGCCATGGATCCAGTCCGACATGTCGATCCAGCGCGTGATCTCGTCGGGGCGCTTGCGGTACCAGGGCAGATATTCGGAAAGATGCCCGTTGCTTTCAGTCGAATAGACGCCGAAACGCTTGAGCACATCGATGCGAAGCTTTTCCTGCTGGGAATAGACCGGATGCGCCTCGAAGGCGGCGACTAGCTCATCTTTGTCGATCTTTCGGCCGTTCAGCCGCAAATCAATGAACCAGGTCTGGTGGTTGATGCCGGAACAGACATAGTCGAGTTCCCGCGGCGATTTCGCGCCCAGCACCGCGGCGATCTGTTCGGCGCCGTGCTGGACACCATGGCAGAGGCCGACCGTGTCGACCTTGCCGTATTCGATCGCCGCCCAGGTGTTCATCGCCATCGGGTTGGCGTAGTTGAGGAATTTGGCGTTGGTGTCGGCGACTTCGCGGATGTCCTTGCAGAAATCGAGGATCACCGGAATATTGCGCTGGCCGTAGAGGATGCCGCCGGCGCAGATCGTGTCCCCGACACACTGGTCGATACCGTATTTCAAGGGAATGCGGATATCGTCGGCATAGGCTTCGAGGCCGCCGACCCGCACGCAGCTGATGATATAGCGAGCGCCCTCGATTGCCTTGCGGCGGTCGGTTGTCGCGGTCACCCTGGTCGGCAATCCGTTCGCCTCGACGATCCTGTCGAGGATCGCCTTGATCATCCCCAGATTGTGCTCGCTGAGGTCCGTCAGCGCGAATTCGATGTCCTTGAATTCAGGCACGCAGAGAATATCGGTGAACAGCTTCTTGGTGAAACCGACGCTGCCGGCGCCGATAATAGCGATTTTGAAACTCATCACCTTCACCTCGATCTATTCGAATGCTAGGCAAGGAGCAGCAAGGGAGGAAGACGGCCACACGTCTTGGCGTGCAAGCCATTCAGGCCGGAATCCGGCTTTCTCTCCTCCCGCCCGCTCCTCGATCGCGGGTTATTCGCGTTCTTCGAGGCGGGATTATGCGCATATTCGCGGGCGCGGCCAGAGAAGGATTATGCTTTCAGGGGTAATTTTGTGCTGCGGGATTTGATCGCCAACGGACAGTCAATGCGGACGGTCTCGCTGCCGCGCGGCCGCCAGCGCCTGCATGCCATGCCGACAAGCACGGGCTATGAGGTGCGCGAGGACGTGACCTATGACTGGGACGGGCGAAAGCGCGGCCAGACACCATTCACCGTACTGCAGCATACGATCAGCGGCACCGGCCGGCTGCGCTACGAGAACCGCGATTACCGCCTGCAGACGAACGACACGCTGCTGGTGCTGGTGCCGCACAACCACCGCTACTGGCTGGCCAGGGACGAGCGCTGGGAATATTTCTGGATCTCGATGAACGGCGAGGAGGCGTTGCGCATCCACAAGTCGATCCTCGACGTGTCGGGACCGGTCTTTCGGCTGCAGCCGGCGACGATCGATCATCTTGCCGATTGCAGCCTGCGTCTCATCAAGGGGGCCGCTTCGCCAGGTGCTGCTTCGGCGATCGCCTACGAGGCGGCGATGGCGCTCTATGACGATGTGTTCGGCTCGCATGCCTTTGCCGAAAAACAGAGCGCCATGCAGCCAGTCATCGATCACATCAACGCCAATCTCGACAAAGCCCTGCCGGTGGCGGACCTCGTCCAGATCAGCGGGCTCAGCCGGGCTCATTTCTCGCGCTGTTTCGCCGAGAGCGAGGGCCTGCCGCCCGCCGAGTTCGTACTGCAGCAGCGGCTGCAACGGGCCGCGAAGCTTTTGACGAAAGCGGACTTCCTGCCGGTAAAGGAGGTCGCCATCCTGTGCGGTTTCGAGGACGCGAATTATTTTTCGAAGGTCTTCCGCCGACTCTACGGCACGACGCCCAGCCAATTCCGCACGACCGGCATGTATGCCAGCTTGCGAACCCCGGCCAGGCGCGGCGTCAGACTGTCGGACGACGAGACCTGACGCCGCTTGGGGCCGTGTTTTGTCAGGCCGCGTGCAGGCTGCCGCCGTCCAGCCACTCGAGTTCGGCGGGCGAGAGCGCGATGTCCAGCGCCCGCAGACTGTCGTCCAGTTCACCAAGCGTACGCGGCCCGATCAAGGGGATCGATGGGAAAGGCTGGTTGAGCACATAGGCCAGCGCAATGTGGATCGGGCTTTTGCGCAGCCGGGCGGCGAGCTCGATCGCGCGGTCGCGACGACCGAAATTGCGCTCCGAGTACCAGACCCGCACCAGTTCCTCGCTGTCCAGCCTGTCGCGCCCGGCGCGGTCGGTGAAGAAGCCGCGTCCCTGGCTCGACCAGGCAAAGTTCGGCATCTGCCTGGATGTCAGCCAGGCCTTCCAGTCATCGGTGGAGGAGGTGACACAACCAGCCCAGATCGGCTCCAGCATTTCGGCCAGCGAAAAATTGTTGGAGAGCACACCGGGCTTCTGCTTGCCGGTTCGCTCGGCATAGGCAATCGCCTCGTCCATGCGCTGCATCGTCCAGTTCGAGCCGCCGAAGGGGCCGCGAATGCGCCCGGCTTTGACCTCGCGGTCCATGGCATCGACGAATTCGCCGACCGGCACGTCCGGATTGTCGCGATGCATGAAATAGATATCGACATGGTCAGTCTGCAGGCGGTCGAGCGACTGGGCAAGCTGCTTGCCGATCACGTCGGGATAGCAGAGCGGCGAATGCGCTCCCTTGGCGATAACAACCGATTGCTCGCGCACGCTACGGTTCCTCAGCCATTGGCCGAGCAGCGTCTCGGTGTAGCCACCGCCATAGACATAGCCAGTGTCGAAGAGATTGCCGCCGGCCTCGAAAAAGGCGTCGAGCAGGATCGACCCGGAGGAGAAGGTGCGGAAATCCTCGAAGCCGAGCGCCACCACGGAGGCCGGCTTCGCCAGGCCCGGAATGGTGCGCTTGCCGATCGCGGTGCCGCCCGGGCGCAGGGGTCGCCCGGAGATGGTGTTGGTGCGCAGCGAGGCCTTCTCGATCTCATATTCCAGCCCGACCGCCGCGCGCCATCTGTCAAGCACGCGCAAGGTGCCGAGGCTGTCGGCCCAACCCATGCCCGGCCAGGCGAATTCCTGACGCCCGGCGCGGATCGCCTCGCCGGCGGCATCGACCTCGAAGGAATAGACATGGCGCTTCTCGTTGACGCTGATGGTCTCTTGCGCGCCGTCGGCACCGATCACGTCGATCCGGCCTGGGCCGACATCGCGGTCGCCGCCGGCGAACCAGAAGTCGGGCACCTCGACACGCCCCTTGGTGCCGAAGATGCGCAGGACATTGTCCTGGTTGAGCGAGATGCTGCAGGAAACCTCGGCAACGATAGCGCCGGGAAAATGCAGGACAGCGGAGGCCCATTCGTCGACACCGGATTGACCAAGATGGGCGGTGCCGGCGACCTTGTCTGGTTCGGCGAAGGGCGCTCCGATGGCGGTACCAGCAATCAGCCGCACCATCGAAACGGGATAACCGCCGACATCGAGGATGCCGCCGCCGGCGAGATCGTTGGCGTAGAGCCGGTGCCGCGGCATGAAATCAGGCATGGCGAAGCCAAAGCTCGACTTGATCATCCTGATCTCGCCGATGACGCCCGACTTGATCAGGTCCACCAGTTGCAGCATCTGCGGATGCAGCCGGTACATGAAGGCTTCGCCGAGGAAGGTGCCGGCCTTGCGCGCCGCATGCATCATGGCGTCGGCCTCGAAGGCCGTCAGCCCGAGCGGCTTTTCGCAGAGCACATGCTTTCCGGCTTCCGCCGCCCTGATCGCCCATTGCGCATGGCCTGGATGCGGGACCGCGATATAGATCGCGTCGATCTCCGGATCGGCAAGAAGAGCGTCGTAACCGTCGAGGATGCGGGCGCCGGGAAAGCTCTCGGCCAGTCCCGGCTTGCCGGGATTGCGCGCGCCGATGGCAACCAGTTTACCGGTGCGCGAACCGGCGACGCCGCCGGCAAAGGCCTTGGCGATGCCGCCCGGCCCAAGAATGCCCCAGCGAATGGGCGTTGATGCAGTCATGTCATTCTCCTTGCGGGCTGGGAAAGGGGCGGCCGGTCAGCGCAGCCGCATCCCTTTTTCGTCGAACAGGTAGGATTTGCGGATGGAAACGGTGACATTTGATGTCTCGGGGGCCTTTGCCGCGTCGCGCTGGATCACCACGTCGTCGCCATGGGCCGTCCTGGCGTAGAGAAAACTCGTGCCGCCCAGGTGCTCGACCACGTCGATGGCGACCGTAAGGTCAGCGTCGCCTTCACCGGCAATGCCGAAATGTTCGGGCCGCACGCCGACGATGACCTTGCTGCCCGGCTCGGGCGCGACGCCTGTCAACGGCTGGACGACACGGGCCTTCTCCTCGCCCGCCAATTCGACCACAACGCCTTTTGCATCACGGCCGACAATGTGGGCCTTGATGAAGTTCATCTTCGGTGAACCGACAAAGCCGGCCACGAAAATATTGTCGGGATTGTCATAGAGTTCGAGCGGCCTGCCGATCTGCTCGATATGGCCGGCGCGCAGCACGACGATCCGGTCGGCGAGCGTCATTGCCTCGGTCTGGTCATGGGTGACATAGACCATGGTGGCGCCGAGTTCCTTATGCAGCCTTGAGATCTCGACCCGCATCTGGACGCGCAGTTCGGCATCGAGATTGGAAAGCGGCTCGTCGAACAGGAACACTTGCGGCTCGCGCACGATGGCGCGGCCGATGGCGACACGCTGGCGCTGGCCACCGGAAAGTTTCTTCGGGCGGCGCTCCATCAATTCGCTGATGCGCAGGATCTCGGCCGCGCGCTTCACCCGCCGCTCGGTGTCGGCCTTGGGGTTGCCGGTCATGCGCAACCCGAAGGAGAGGTTCTGTTCGACACTCATATGCGGATAAAGCGCGTAGGACTGGAACACCATGGCGATGCCGCGGTCGGCGGGCTCGACATCATTGACCACCTTGCCACCGATCGCGATCTCGCCGCCGCTGATGTCCTCCAGCCCGGCGATCATTCTGAGCAGCGTGGACTTGCCGCAGCCCGACGGGCCGACGAAGACGACGAACTCGCCATCGGCGATGTCGATGTTGGCACCGTGGACGACCTCGAACGCGCCGAAGCGCTTGGCGACATTGGTGAGAGTGACGGTTGCCATTCTGCTCCTTATTTGACCGCGCCGGCGGCGATGCCGGCGATGAAATGACGCTGCAGGAGCACGAAGACGATGAGCATCGGCACGGTCAGCATCACCGCACCCGCCATGATGCCGCCCCACGACACTTTGGTCAGGCCGATCAGCGTGCCGAGCGCCACGGGTGCCGTCATCGAACCCGGCTGGCTGTTGATCAAAAGCGGCCAGAGATAATTGTTCCAGGAGGCGAGAAACAGGATGATGCAGAGTGCGGCCAGCATCGGCCGCGCCAACGGCAAGGCGATGAAGACGAAGATGCGCCACTCCTTGACGCCCTCGACGCGGGCGGCATCGAACAGATCGTCCGGCATCATGGAAAAGCTCTGGCGCATGAACAGCACGCCAAGCGAATTGAACAGCGGCGGCACGATCAGCGCCACCCACGTGTTGGCGAGCTTGAAATCGCGCGCCACCATGATGAATTGCGGGATCAGCACCACCGCATAGGGCAGCGTGATGGTGCCCAGGATGATGGCGACGACGACGCTTTTGCCGAAGAACTGGTAGCGGGCCAGCGCCCATCCGGCCATCGAGGTCAAAAGCACCGACAGGACGGTGTAGGTCACCGCCACGCAAACGGAGATGATGATGGCGCCGACGAAGTCGGTGTCGCGCTGCAGATTGTTGAAATTGTCGATGAAGTTGCCGTGCGGCAACAGTTCGATGCCGGGGCTGAAGATGCCGTTGTCGGGCATGGTCGAGAACACCACCATCATCCACAGCGGAAACAGCCAGATCAGCGCCAGCGGCGTCAGGAAGAGGTGCAGTGCGATGCTTCGTTTCAGTCTTGCCGACGAGAGCGAACTCATTTCGGTTCCCTCGTCAGCCAAAGCTGCACCAGCGTGATCGTGATGGCGAGCCCCGCCATGGTGTAGGCGACGGCCGAGGCATAGCCGAAGTTGAGCGAGCGGAAACCCTGGCGGTAAAGCAGCAGGCCGAGCGTCTCTGTGCCGCCGCCCGGCCCGCCGCGCTCGGTGATCAGGAACGGCTCGGTGAACAATTGCATGGTGCCGATGATCGACAGCACGGCGCAGAAGACGATGACCGGCTTCAACAGCGGCAGGGTGATGTAGAAGAATTGCTTGAGCTTGCTCACCCGGTCGAGCGTCGCCGCCTCGTAGACATCATCGGGAATGGATTGCATGCCTGCCAGCAGGATAATGGCGTTGTACCCGGCCCAGCGCCAGGTGACCGCGATCATGATCAGCGCCATGGCCGGCGTGACATTGGAGAACCAGTCGACCTTCGGCAGGCCGATGCTGTTCAAGAGCTTGTTGACGATGCCGAAATCGAGGCTGAACATCAGCCGGAACACCGCGGAATAGGCGACCTCGCCGACGACGACCGGGGCGAAGAAGGCAAAGCGGTAGAGGCCGCGCGCCTTGAGCAGCGGCGAATTCAGCAACACCGCCATCACCATGGCCAGGGCGATCATCACCGGAACCTGGATGACGAGGATGAGCAGCGTGTTCTTCAGCGCGTTGAAGAAGGCAGGGTCGCCGATCAGCCGGCCCCAGTTGAAGCCCGGTGCGAAGCGCCACGGCACGGTACGCGTCGCCTGGAACGAGATCAGGAACGAGGAGATGATCGGCCACACCCAGAAGATGGCGAAGATCAGGAGATAGGGCGTGAGGAAGCGATAGGCCGTGGCATTGCGGTTGCGCATCTTTTCTCCTCCTTCATCCCTGGTGTTGAAGACAAGCGAGCAAGTGGCGGGTCCAGGACGGCACTTTTGCCATCCCGGACCCCGTCCTGGGAGGTCAGGACTTGACAGGCAGCCCAGTCGCCGAGGCGATCTGGCTAGCGGCGTCGTCGAGTGCCGCCTTGGCGTCGGGGTAGCCGCCGGCGAGATATTTGGTCTGCACCGCGCGGACGATGATCTCGGCATCGCTCTGGAACTGCGTGCCGCGGCTCGGAACAACCTTGGGCAAGGTGCCCAGAATATCCTTCCACACCGCCTGGCCACCCCAGTAGGGCAGGCCCTGGCTGACATAGGGATCGTTCAGGGCCGAGACCAGCGAGGGGACAAGACCGAACTCCTTCAGCATGGTGATCTGGCCTTCATTGGTGCCGAGCGTGTATTTCAAATACTCGTAGGCCGCTTCCTTGTTCTTCGACGCCGAAGTGATGGCGAGCGAGGAGCCGCCGAGATTGGCGGCGCGCGGGCCGTCCGCGGTCAGGCTCGGCATCAGGTAGACGCCCCATTTGCCATTTTCGCCCGCCGATTCGGTGCGGATAGTGCCCTCGTACCAGCCGCCATAGACCTGGGTGGCGACGGCTCCGGCGGTGTTGTTGGTGATCTTGGTGCCCCAGTCGGCGGACGAGACGATGCCAGCGTCCTTCATCTCCTTGACCTTGGTCATGGCGTCGACGCATTTGGGCTGATTGACCGTGATCGACTGGCCGTCCTCGGCGAAATAGGCGCAGCCCTGTTCGTTGGAGATCATGCGGAAGAATTCACTGTCGCCGTTGAAATCGGCATTGGTCATCGAGACCCCCGGATTGGCGGCCTGGATCTTCTTGCCGGCGGCGATGAAATCGTCCCAGGTCTTGATCGATGCCGGATCGACGCCGGCCTTCTCATAGAAGTCGCGACGATAGAAGGCAGCGACCGGGCCGGAATCCCACGGCATCGCATAGGCCTTGTCGCCGACTTCGAGTTCGGTGCGCTTGAAATCGGGGAATTTCTTCTGGTCTTCCGCCGTATAGCCCAGCGTATGCAGGTCGACGAAACAGTCGGGGAACTGGCTCCAGTAATTCTCGGCCTCGCCATTCTCGATGGTGACGATATCGGGCAGCCCGACGCCGCCGGCCGCGCATCCGGCGATCGACTTGTCATAGGTCGGCTGGTTGCCGAGATCCTGGACCGTGACCTTGATGTCGGGATGCAGCTTGTTGAAGCCGGCAACCGTTGCCTTCAGGGATGAAGCGGCAATGTTCCAGCTCCAGATCGTGATTTCGCCGGATTGCGCGAAGGCCGGGGCGGAGCCCAGGGCAAGCGCTAGCGCGGCGCAGGACAGTGTGATGCGCATTGAAATCCTCCCATTTCATTTGCTCTCTCTGTGAGCGTGGCTAGACTAGGCACCGGTAAGGGCCTGTCCCTGACAGAGGGAATATGGAATTGGCGGAAAGTAAGATGCCCGATAGGCCGTTTTACCAGCCCGGCGCCAGCAGCGTTGAGGGTTTTCCGCTGGCGCTGCAGATGTTCCACACCAACCCGCTGGTGATGCTGAAACCGCATTGGCATGCCCAGGTCGAGGTGAATTTCATCGTCCGCGGCTCCGTCCACTACCGCATGAACGAGCACGAAATATCGCTTTCGGCCGGCGAGATGTGCCTGTTCTGGGGCGGCCTGCCGCATCAGATGGACGATTTGAGCGACGACGCCATCTATGCCGGCGCGCATCTGCCGCTGGTGCATTTCTTTCGGCTGCACCTACCGGCGGACATACGCCATCGGCTGATGACCGGCGCGACGCTGGTGACCAGCGCCACCGATCAATCCGACAACGACAATTTCGCCCGCTGGAACCGCTATGCCCGCTCAGGCGATCCGGCCAAGGCCGAGCACGCCGTCAACGAACTTCTGCTGCGGCTGGAGCGGGTGCGGTTCGAGCCCTACCGGCTGGTGCCGGGAAACGCCGCCGGGCAGGAAGCGGGCAGCCCCTTCGATCAGCAGTCGTCGCGCAATGTCGGGCGCATGTGCGATTTCATCGCCGAGAATTTCCTCTACGACATCGATTGCGTGAACATAGCGGCGGCCGCCGACATCCACCCCAAATACGCCATGAGCCTGTTCAAGAAATCGACCGGCATGACGCTCAACGAATATGTCAACCTTCTGCGGCTGAGCTACGCGCAGGCGCTGTTGATGCATCAGGACGCCAATGTGCTGCGCGTGGCCATGGATAGTGGCTTCGGCTCGCTCAGCGCCTTCAACAAATCCTTCCGCAAGCTCGCCGGCATGACGCCATCCGACTTCCGCAAGGGACTGGCAAGCGCCAGATAGGCGGGCGCACGGCATGGAAACCAGCCCATCGGGCGGCATTTCTTTTCCTACAGGAAATCCACATCTGGGCGCTGGACAGGCCGGATTCCCATGCTATAACCCACGCGCTTTCAAGGGGTGCCTACGGTGCCTTTATGAAAATCCGGAGCACGAGTTTTCGTTAGCCGGAACAGGCCCAGATAGCTCAGTTGGTAGAGCAGCGGACTGAAAATCCGCGTGTCGGTGGTTCGAATCCGCCTCTGGGCACCATCCCCTCTTGGTCCGTTCCGGACACATGGGTTACGGTTTATACCGGAGACATGGGTAACACTTTTGGCCCGAAGGGGTTTTGGAGTGGTTCGAGCCTGCATGTCT